>JBARXI010000341.1:0-10192 GCA_049647275.1 Microcoleaceae cyanobacterium | reverse complement strand
GGCGTTTTGTCAATGTCTATAATTACTCAGGTATTTTTACTTATGTAAAATTTGTTTTTTTGAGCTTATCCAAAGCTTGCTGCAAATCGCAATATCTAGAATCATATTAACGTGAATACTGGGTTGTGGCTTGATTCAAAGGAGGTTTTTTTGATTTAAACACAAAAACGACATAATATCTTATGTACAGAATATGATACCAAATGCTTGAAATAACGCAAGTTCCTGAAATATTTTGTAATAATTGAGAAAAAATGGGATTTTTTTGATTTGCAAAAACAATGTTAAAGCCGAGCTAGATTAGTAAAAATTATATTTATGCCATTGACCTCAAGTTTGGATTAGAAGCTTGTTTGCGATCGCTTAAAGTAATAAGTAGGTTGAACTTAAAAATGGTCGTTATCAGAAGGCAACAGGCAACAGGCAATAGAGAAGGGATTTTGGAGGTTTACTTTTCGTTATATACTTCCATTTTTTTTTCTCTCTCTACTTAATAAAAATGTTTAATATGGGCAGAAAATACGGGTTATATTATGTCTGGTTAAACAGTTACAAATAACGATTGGCGACCTCAAGGAGTTAGAAGGGAAGAAATAAGAAGGAGAAAGTTTTTTTTACGCTATTATCCGGAGGTTATATTTAATATGTAACTAGTTTGCCGTGAATTGGGTATGACAAATATCTAATTTCAGGAAGACTAAAGTGGAAAAGAAGTAAAATTTGAAGTTGGCAATTTCTTTGTTGCTTCTTGTTTACTAAATAAATCTTGATTAATTAAGATTTAAAGCTTTTCCTTGCCTTCGCCATTAGGTTTTGTCCTTGTTGTCCTACAAGTAGAAAAAAAGACAAGATTTTCTTTTTAGTGAATCTTCTTCTTTTTAAGGAGAGGTGATTTTTAGTTGTTAATTCTTGAACTACACTTGATAACACCAGTGCTATTAGATTTGATACAAGACAATATTAAGTCCGGTTGAGCAAACAAAGTTATAGTTTTTCTTTGCTCCCTGTTGCCTGTTAAAATATTCTCTCCCTTCATCAGTAACATCAGCAAACCGGATTTAGTATCGACGGCAATAATTAGTAATCATTGTAACTTTGGTTAATATTATGTCCGGATAGTTAGTGATACAAAAAAATTCTCCTCTTCTTCTTCTTTTTTCTTCCTTTTTCTCTTGGTGCGCATTCCCTCTCTTGGTCGGCTACCAGGTGCGTCTGTCGCGCCCCGCGGGTTCCGACCGCTTGCGTCTGTCGCCGACGCGGGATCGCACCGCTTCTTCCCTCCTGACTCCTGTACCTCGCCAATCCGACGGCGACCCTACCTGACTTATCTGTGCTTATTTATAATTTAGCCGGACATAATAGAAAATGTAACATTACTTTCCTAAAATAGTATGATAAAAAAAGTTTTCTGGTCACAGTGTTCTTAATTTTTGAAGAAGTAGTCAGTAAGACAGAGAATGGGGTCGATGGGGATTATCACCCTATCAACCCGATTGGCATCCCTATCTAAGGTGGGGTATTAAACCCATCAGAGACAAGATAAAAAAATAATAATTATATCATGTTTGGCGGTTAAATAGTTACATTTTGGTGGTCTGAAAGTAGAAAGCAGCTATGTTGAGGGCAAAAGGGAAAGAATAAGTCTAAAAGGGGTAAGATTTTTCATTACTGATTATCCGGACTTGATATGATTTATTGATTTGATTTTATAGCGTTTATCAACCTTTTTGAGGTATAGTTATATTTTTTATTTCCCCTTATCTGCTCCCTCAAACCTAGAATTTTGTACCTCACCAGTATGAAAATTGCTATATTTATTTTCTATTCTCTCTAAACTAACTCTAGCTTGTCTCCTTGCTTTTAAATCTTGGTAAAAAGGTATATAGGATGAGCATAAAAATAATGTACCACTGTCTAGCTTTCTCGGTGGGCAAAATATTCTTTCTGTATGTTTTAATTGAGTCGATCTCTTCGTTTTGCCCACCCTACTTTAATCGGTAGTTTATTTCAACGCAAGTCCCTATTAATCTTTTTCCTGATTTTTTCTTGATTATTAAAACTATTGAGGTAATTTAATGGCAACTATCGAATCTCAAGACATGACTCTAGAAAAATTATTCGATGAATTTTATGTGATTCCTGATTATCAACGTGAATATGTATGGGAAGAAAAAGAAGTAAATGAATTTATTCAAGACATATATGAAGAATTTTCTGAGCAAAACCCGAATTCCTATTCCGAATATTTTATTGGCAGTATAATTGTTTGCGGTCGTGGGGAGAATTTTTATGAAGTAATTGATGGGCAACAACGGATGACTACTGCTTATTTAGTACTTTGTTCGATTAGGGATTATCTACTAACTATTAACCCAAATGAACGCATTGAAGCATTAAAAAATAAGATTGCTTCTCTCTATACAGATGACCAGGGCAACGACCAATTTAGACATAGAGTAGAACTGCAATATGAGGAAAGTCGAGGAATACTAGAAAATATAGCTCTTCAAGCAGATTTAGATTCAGTTCCTCAGACTCGTTCTGTTAAGCATATTCAGAATGCCTATGCTGAAATTAGGAAATTTCTTGCCTATAAATTTGAACTAGATGAGTTTGCTATTTCTAATCTGAAAAAATTTTATGCCTATTTTCTCAAAAATGTTAAATTAATTCGGGTCAAAACGGCTACTGTTTCCCATGCTTTGAAAATCTATTCAACTCTAAATCATCGCGGTCTACCACTAGATGATATGGATTTACTCAAGAATTTAATGTTTGCGAAAGCCAAACAAAAAGACTATGAAAAAATTAAAGTAAAATGGAAACAAATGATAGATTTACTCTATCATTCCCAAGAAAAACCAATGCGATTTTTGCGTTATTTTATCTTGGCAAGGTATGCAGAAGATGGAAACTATATTGCAGAGAAAGAAGTATATGATTGGTTTCTCAAAAATGAGTTTCAGTGCGGATATAAAACTGAACCAATTTTATTTGTGAATAATTTATTAGAATCTGCTCAAGCTTATGTGGCGTTTTTAGAAGGTAATAATCTCGATGGTACTGTAAATCGTTATTTGTTCAATATTCGCTGTCTTAGTGTTAATGTTAGACAGCATTTAATTTTAATGTTAGCTGCTTATAAGTTACCTCAAAATACTTTTATTGATTTATGTAAGGAGGTGGAAAATCTTTTGTTCTTAGCTATGATGACCAGCGACCGCAATCAAAAAGCATTTGATGGCATGATTCTAAAATGGGCTAGTGAATTACGTAAAATTACAGAAATAGAACAATTTAATCGGTTTATTATTGAGCAGATTATACCTAATAAAGAACGAGTGGCACAAAGATTTGAAACAGGATTCCGTAAACTTAACCAGTCATCTTTTCAGCCATATCAAATAAAATATATTTTGGCAAAACTGACACAATATATAGATGAAACAGCTTGGGGTACTGGGGGTGGAATTGATGATTTAAGAAATTATATTTTCAAATTAGAAGTAGAACAAATTTTACCAGAATATCCTAGCCCAGAAGTAATTTTAGCTTTTGACAAACCTGGTGAAATAGAAAATTATAGTAAACGTTTAGGAAATCTAACTTTGTTGGAAAGTTCGATTAAATTTGCTATTGCTCATGGTAACTTTACAGACAAAAAATTAGGCTATACAAAATCAAAGTTTTTGTTGAGTAGAACTATAGCTGAAGCAATTTCAGTTGGGGAAAATACAACTATTGATGTAGCGGTGAAAGACTTAAAGACATTTAGTAAATGGGATTCAAAGTCCATTGAAACTCGCCAGGAAATATTAACTCAATTAGCTAAAAAGGTATGGGATATTCCTAATTCTTGAAGAAGCAAGCAGGAGAAACAAAAAAATCATACAAAGCACAGTAAGTAAGGAGTAGGTTTAACAAAAAGGTTTAACAAAAACATTAACCAATGTGCTAAGAAACCCTTGGCTATTTCATTCTAAACTGTACCATGTTATGTATTTACGAAAATAGGTTATTTGGAGCTTTAGACAATTTATCTTTCGCTATCTGAAAGTAAGTAAATTCATTGCTAAAATCTAGAATGAAATGACCCTGTAAGAAACCTGAGAAAAAAAACTGCTACTGGAACTATAGATTAGGCGATATTAGTTGATAACAAGGATTCATTTTACCCTTAATTCCACTAACCTAATTTATTACTGATTATTGAACTTGTGCCAAAATCCAAGTAACTATAGGCCAAGAACGATCGTTTTTCATTGCTAATTGATATATTGGGTTATCTGAATCTTCTGGAATTTTATGACTTCTAAAACCCATGTCAATATAAGACCATACTTCTTTATTGCCCCTACCATTAACTTCAACTATGTTAAGATTGTAGAATTTACTAATTAATTGCAAAAGCTTCAGGAGTAAATCTCCAGTAATTACCGAAATTTTTTCCATGTACTTTGTTGATAAAGCAAGTTGTATGACATATATATCCTCCTTGTTTGACAACTCTAATACTTTCTTCAAACACCTTGTATAGATTTTCCTCAACGTGCTCTAAAACTTGGTCTGAAATACAAAAATCAAAAAAATTATCTTCAAAACTTAGATTGGTTAGACTACATTCTGGATAACTACTTTTATAAACTTCCGCTCGTTTTAACCCTAACATTCTTGCTAACCTTTGACTTCCAGATACGGACAAAATTTTTTTAATCTTGTCATCTTCATTAGCCAAGAAATTTTATAATTATATATATATAAGTAGATGGAAATAAACATAATATGCTTTGTCATTGCGAGGAACGTTTGCGAAGCATTTCGGACATTTTACATTTAATTACACCTACCTACTTATAGTCGTGTAACATGATATCTTTTTATTCCTTTCTTTAAATTCAAACAGAAAGTAATTAATTCTTTTGTTGCACTTTTACTTAGCATAGTATTAAACATTTTATTTTTCAGATATTAGCCGAAGTAGCGTTAGTAATTTAAGTATGTTTGTAGCCGGAAAAAATTATAACATTGAATAAATCATAATTGAGACCGAGTTTTGTTATTTTTATTGTTAAGCAGGTAAACAAAATTAATTACACATTTTCCACGCACAGAAACTTTTTTACTGCAAGGGTTACAGGAAATTAGATTAGATCATCAATTCTGTTTAGGTGCTTATTTCTGTTTCAAAAATATTTTTTTTTCAATACTTCTTCTATTTTTCCAATTTCAAGTTGGCTTGCCACAACTTAGCCTGGCTTTTCTCTCACCCACATCTATGTAATAGCCTTAAAACCATTTTTTTCAGAATCATAGACCTTTGGGAAACTCAAAGCCACATCAAGTCTAATTCCACTTCATATTTGACAGTGAATTTTAAGAGATGGTAGTTTTACCAATTTTATCTGAAGCTGCACAGAATTATGAAATTCATTAATTTATCCGTCTTTATCTGCGGTCAACTCTGATTTAAATCTTATTCTCTGTAGCTTCATTTTCATTTGGTATAATACCAAGCGTGAAAAAAGAATTTTATGAATAATTTGGGTCATTAAAAGATTTTTGATAAAATGTCTCTTTAAACCCCGCCTTTAAGGGCGGGGTCTTAAAAATGGATATTAACTATAAGAAATGATATTTAAGCTATAAATTGCTGACTCCTGTACGTCGCCAATCCGACGGCTCCCCTACCTAACTCCTATAAAAAGTCTAACTATTTGTAGCAAACATTGATAAAACTGGTATCAGAAGTATAAGAAGTAAATATGGTAGTGGTAAAGAAGTAATGATAAATAATAGTAGGGAGTAGGGAATAGGGAACACCAAAGTCACCAAATAGTTCTGATATCTTTTATCCTTACTATTTTAGGACTACCGTAAATATTAATCTTAAACTTGATGAAAATGTAGATTTTTTTTAAAATGAACTTTCAGCTATACCGCACTTATGAACAAAATTGCTCAAACTAAAGTTTCGTTTTTCTGTCATCAATAAATTGATGAATTTGCACCTAAGCTAATAGCTGATATTTGATAACTAATAGCCAGGGCTATTTCATTCTAAACTGTGCCATTTTCTGTATTTACGAGAAACTACGTTATTTCAAGCTTTAGGGATTTTATCTTTCGTTTCCTGAAAGTAAATAAATTCATTGCCAAAATCTAGAATGAAATGACCCTGACTAATAGCTCTTTGGTTAGTATTAGCAATACTAAAAGAATCCAAAAAGGCTTTAGCTTCTGGAAAATCTAGATTTCCATCTTCAGCAGTTACCTGTAAACTATATAAGGTTGGTCCGGTGGGGTCGATAAACATCCTCAAGAGTAATCTAAAATCAGGCTGTACTTTTGACTGTAAAATAATTTCTCTGCCAGGAAATTCTTTATAGCTAATCTTTTTCTCACTAATAATTATGGAATTAGAACTTTTGGCTGCTCCATCCCTAGCCCCATCTAAACCTTTTTCCACATTATATTTACTAGGCTCGACGGGATACTTAATACTAGACGCTGAAAAAATGCGTTCCTTTTCTGGGTATTTGTAGAAAACAAATAAGGCATTGAGTATTCCCAGAGAAGTTTCAACAGATAAATTTTGTTCTTCTGGTTGCCCAGGAAAATAAACTGTGTAACTACCATCTTTTGCTGTGTAACTATACCAGTTATTGGCAAGATACATAATATTAGTAGATACAAAGAGTAATGCAGATTTAGATAAAAAAGATGGCACTTGCGTTGCATCTAACTTTGGTGGAAGACACAAGAATGTAATGGTGGTAGAAGCTACAAAAATCAAGGATAATTTCATCGCTTAAGTTTAACTATTTCAAAGTATTTTTGGTAAAAATATCATAGCAATGGTAGGGGGTGTCGGAACGGGTAAGTTATTGTAGGAGAAAATGGGAAATTTTTATCTCTTTGACTGAAAACCTACCGACTATTTAACAGACTATTGAGCAACTAAATATTAAAGGTTGATTCACACCAGGGATTAAAATGTCTGCCTAATATCAAAAGTCCTATCAAGAAGACTAATAAGTACTTAAGCACTCATTAATTACCCACTTCTGTTTTATTTAACTCTTACAGCATAAGCCTTTCAGTTTAGCAGTATTTGTAATTAATTCTCTGTACCTACTGGACATAGGCGTGGAAAATAAATAAACCTTTTAATTTAGATCGGAATCGGAAAGAAAAAGTCACCCTAAAAAATCCTTTTTCGTAAAAATATCTTACCGAATAATTAAGGTTTAAAGCCTCTTATTTTCAGAAGAAAAGCGGTCGGAGGATGGCGTTTGCTAGCGCACAACTACGTTTTACATGTTGCGGAGCAAAACGCGGAGCGTCCCGTAGGGAACAGTATCCTGTCCCTCCGGTCCCGGAACGGGAACGATGGGTGTCCAATCGACCAAGAGAAGTCAACATTTTTCTCATTGGTATCAATCCTCTTCCTTTAAGACAGAGGTAATTATCAATTATTCATTATCAATTATCAATTATTGAACTGTTGCCTAATCCTGCAAAAAATCTATAGCAATCCTAAATAGGTTGTGATAGATATAATAATAGTCAATATTAACTGAAAAACTCTTTAATTCTGACTCCCAACTACAACTAAAATATGATTGCTATATATCTTTTTCGCAGAGGTCTACTGATGGCTTTTGCACTACTTTTTCAGAAGGGTGAGGTACAGTTTAATCCCTAATTCCCTATTCCCTGTTCCCTTTTGTCCTCAAATTCTGTACCTCATCAACTGGAAAAGTGCTGTAAGTTCATTTTAATAGACTTCAGCTATATCACCCCAGAAATTCATTTCACTGACAGATTCAGGACTTACGCACGGACACGCTCATCAAGTGAGGGCGAATGGCATTTGCTAACGCCCCCCCTACATATGGTGTAAAAAATGTAAATATGCGTAAGTCCGGAGATTAATAAAGCACTACTAGTCTGTCAACTTTGAAATAATGGATATATTGTTGTAACTTTTATTGTTGGGGTAATGCTGTTTGGGATTAGCTACCCCTCATGGGTGAGCTTGACAGACCACCACTAATAATTGTAAATAGCTTAACCCAACTATTAACACTAACCACTCTCTCAAATCTTGTTTGGATTTATCCGACTAACAACCTCTAAGACCAACCTTTCTAAATATCCTGATGATTAGTTACAATGTCCACATTCCCTATTGCCACTGAAACTGAGAATGAAAAAACAAGATAAAACCCTACCCTTAACCTTACTAGGCGCCACGGTCTTAATGATTGTTGGCAGTGTCGCTACCTATATTGTTATAGCTTCGAGAGAATCAGTAGAAAAAGTGCCAGTGGGGGCTGAGGTTGTACCCAAAGATGCAATGATGACCATTTCACTCTCTACCGACTCCGGTAAATGGGAAAAAGTAAAAGAATTTGGCACTCCAGAGTCTCAATCCGCCTTTCAAAAATTTTTGGGGCAGTTACGCGATCGCTTCCTCACCACTTACGGCTACAACTATCAACGAGATATTCAACCTTGGGTGGGCAACGAAGTGATGATTGCTTTATTGCGCAAACAGACTCTTGAAACTACTAACTCTACTACTCCAGATACCCCACCTCCACCTCCAGCTCAACAAGCAACTGTTGTGGTATTGCCGATCGCCGATCCACTAAAAGCAAAACAAATATTAGATCGACCAGTATCTCTCAAACAAGGTAAAGTCGTTGAACGTACTTATAGAGGTATTCAAATTAAAGATACCGAAGGAGTACCTAACCAAAATTTTTCTGCTGCGGTGTTGGGGAAAAATTTTTTGGTTGTTGCTGACTCCGGGACAGCAATGAATCAGGTAATTGACATATATAAAGGAGACCAATCTCTAGCAAAAGTTCCTGGTTATGCAGCAGCTCTCCAGAAAATTGAAACTCCAGGGCCTTTTGGCCAGTTATATCTCAATATCCCTGTTGCTGCAAGCTATGCTTCGGCCAAATCAATTACTCCTGTTTCTCAGGAAAACCTCAAACAACTTGAAGATAATCAGGGATTAGCAGCCACTGTAAATTTGGCAAATGAAGGTATTGAGCTGAAAGCTATTTCTTGGCTCAAACCCAATAGCGAGAAAAAGTTTACTGTAGAAAATAATGCTACAGAAATGTTAAATCGAATTCCTGGGAATGCCTTGATGATGATTTCTGGTAGTAATTTGCAGCGAATGTGGGAGGATTATGTTAAGGGGGCGGCTGCTAATCCTGTGGCTCCGGTTAACCCAGAGGCATTGCGTAAAAGTGTTAATAATGCTACGGGTATGGATTTGGAGAAAAATTTTCTCAACTGGATGGCAGGAGAATATTCTTTGTCTTTAGTGCCTATGGCCAAAAGTTCCGATGAGTTACAAAAGTTTGCTGCTGGGTTTGTGTTTATGGTCAAGGCAAGCGATCGGCGGGCTGCTGAAGATTCTCTGAAGAAGTTGGATGAGATGATGAAAGGTAAGGATTTTGAGGTAGGTGAAGCTGTTGCTAATGGAGAGTCGGTCGTTAAGTGGAGTTCGCCTTTTGGTGGATTTAGTATAGTTCGTGGTTGGTTGAATGGGAATGTGGCATTTTTCACTCTGGGAGGACCTGTGGTGAATCAAATTTTGCCTGCGCCGACAAATTCTATGGCTGAAAGTCTGGTTTTACAAAACAGTTTACCACCAGATTCTGAGGCTTTTAGTGGTAACTTTTTTATTGATATAAATCAAACTTTCAATCCTCAGAATCTTTCTATTCCTCAACTGCCTCCGAATCAAAAAGTTTGGATAGATGGTATGGAGTCTATTGGAGTGACATCTGTTATTAGTAGTAATCGTACTACTCGCTATGATGTCTTTGTGAAGTTAAAAAAACAGATGCCAAAATAATTTCATCTCACCCAGGAGGAATTTACCAGGAGCTTATGCCATGTTGAAAAGGTAATGGTATGCTTGGCTTGATGACTATTTCAATTATTAAGTAGGGGTAATTTATTAATTATCCCTAAAGTTTCTCTTTTTTTGAAATGTCAAAGGCACAAAACAGAATAGCTAGACTACACCAAAAGATTGCTATAGCGTGTCATCAATTAAGGAGGTTGACAAAAGGGATATTGTATGTTATGGGGCGATGGCGCTCGCTATGCCAATAAAATGACTGAGGCTACCAAATAAATTCCTCCCAGAAAGTTTACGGAA
>JBARXI010000340.1:0-8172 GCA_049647275.1 Microcoleaceae cyanobacterium | reverse complement strand
GCCCTAACACAGAAAGCTTACATACTAGCTCATTTTGGTAGAGCATTTGTCTACAGAACAAATGGTAGCAGGTTCAATTCCTGCGTATGAATCAACAGCTTTTTTGACTTGCACGAAGTGATTTTTAACTACTTTAAAAATCAAGGAGCGAAACGGTGATAATTTTTAACATGATAGATGATGATACTGAAGTTAGAAGTAAAAAAATATCAATTTTTCAATATTTATAGATATAAGTTGCTAAGAAGATAATTTCCACTTTGTACCCGAACTAATAAAGCATACATACATTAACCCTTTCACGGTTCAATGTTCGGGAGACCGAAACAGTGACTGTATCAATTGCTTTTTTGACTTGTACAAAGTGATTTTCAATTCCTGAAATAGGGAATAAATGGTACTAATTTTTTTACCTAGAACTAGGGATAGTTAGACTGAAAAATAGAAATTTGGAATTATAAAAAAATTAACTTCGCACCCTAATTGATAAAGTATACATACATTTTCTAACAGCCCTAAGGTAGCGATGTTCGAGTGACTGAAATAGCGAAGCTTTCTAAGTCTCTCTGAGATAAAGATTAGCGTGTTCACTGTCAGGTTGAAAACTGATAAGAACGGCTGTAACCGTCTTCATTACTTTTTCGACTTGTGCGAAGTAATTTTTAACTATTTGAAGGAAGAAGTTGGAAGAAATAAGTAAAAAAAATTTTAATTTTCACCATTTTAAATATTTATGAAAACGTTAATAACTCGCTCCTATAGAGGAGAAAATGATTTAAAGGCGATCGCGCAGCGGTGCGGAGCACTATCGCCGAATTTTTCCAAGTTTGTGAAACAGTCGATGGCCTAGATGAATGGGTATCTGTTTCGGATCTCAGACAAGCATTTAATGCTCCAGATATAGATAAAGAAAGAGATATTCGTCTTTGGGAAAATGGAGAGGGTAAGCTCATTGGTTTTGGAAAACTATCAATACAAGAATCAGTTGATGGTTATCTCGATCTCAGAGTTCATCCCATGGTCAGAGGCGAAGGTATAGAACAAGAAATTATTAAATGGAGCGAAGAGCGAATGAGAGAAGTCGCTAGAGAGAAGGGTGTATCAGTAAAGTTGCGCTCAGGTACTCGCGACACTCAAACCGAACGCATCGCATTATTAGAAAGTTGTGGTTTTACTCCAGAGCGTTACTTTTTTGAGATGGAGCGATCGCTCACCGAACCCTTTCCTAAACCAGAGTTACCCACAGGTTTTACACTAGAGTCTCCTCTATCTCCACAGTTTTCTGGTAAAATTGGGCAGCGACGTTTCCTGGAAGCATGGGTGGAGATGTTCAACCAAACGTTTATTGAGTGTTGGAACTGCCATGAGTTGACGGTTGAGGAGTTGGAACATGAAATAATTCACCCCTACTACAGACAAGATTTGGATTTAGTTGCGATTAATGCTAGTGATAGTACGTTTGCTGCTTTTTATTTCTGCTTTATTAACTCAGAGAAAAACCAGCACAAAGGAACGAAAGAAGGTTGCATAGGTAATCTCGGTACTCGTCGTGGTTTTCGTCAGCGTGGGTTAGAAAGAGCGATGTTACTTTCTCGAATGCAACGGTTACGAGATGTTGGTATGGATAAGGCGTTACTTGCTGTTGATGCTGAAAACCCGTCGGAAGCAAATCAATTTTATGAGTCTGTGGGTTTCCGTAAAATTTATACTGATATTGTTTATGTCAAAAATTTGTAAATACTAATATTCCTGATTCTTAACATTATGGAGGAGGTAACTATGTCTACTACAACTGATAAAATTCTGGAAAAACTCAAATCTATCACAATGTGGGAAACTGCAGAACTGGTGAAACAAATAGAAGATTATTTTGGAGTAAGTGCTACCCTGACAATAATGCCAAAATATGTTCCATTTATAGACAAAAAATGTATCGATATTCTGACAGAAAAAATTATGTTTGATGTTGTGTTAGTGGAATTCCCTCCTATATAGTTTAATTGCTGTAATTAAGTAGTAGGGTGGGCAAACATTGAGCAATAGAGACCCGTAGTCAATCAAGAAACACTTGCCCACCTAAGAAAATTATCTGTTGTTAAAAAGGTGAAGGAGTTATGAGAAAGCGAGAGATGGAAATAGAATTTCACTTTAGACTATATGAAAACCAGCAGAAAAAATTGGTATTTTGGTAGTAATGAGTTGGAAAATATTGTTAGTGAATTTAATAATTTTACCTTGCAAAAAAGCAATTGGACTCATGCTGCACATTTGATTGTTGCCCTTTGGTATTTGACTCATTACTCAGAGTTAGAGGCAATAAATAATATTCGCGATCGCATCAAAAAGTATAACGTTGCGGTAGGGACTAAAAATACTAAAAATAGTGGTTATCACGAAACAATTACAATGTTTTGGATGAAAATTATTCAGAAATATTTGACTAGAAATTCAGCGAATAACTCTTTTGCAGAAAATGCCAATAATTTAGTCAATCTTTACGAAAATTCGGCTTTACCTTTTGAATATTACAGTAGAGAATTTCTGATGTCTTGGTCAGCTCGAAAAAATTGGGTAGAACCAGATTTAAAACCTTTATCAAATATTTTAAATTAAGCCGAAATCTATAAAATATGCAGTTATCGTCGCGCCCCAACTGAGAGAGGTTACATACAAATATCTATGATTTAGTAAAACTATCTCAACTTGTGCGGTATATTTACAGGGTTTTGTGCGTTACGCTGGCGCTTTTTATGTTGTGAAGCAAAACATACCCTACTCGACTAAATTTTACTTTGGCACTGGGGAAACAATTACGCTGTTCTGGGTAAAAATTATTCGGCAAGATTTAGTTACTAATTTAGCTAATAAATTTAGTCAGGTTTTATGAAAATTCAGCTTTATTTTTTGAATATTACATTAGATGATTTATGATTTCTGAGTTAGTTCATAAAAATTGGGTAGAATCAGATTTAAAATTTTTATAAAATTACTACTGGAAAAATATTTAAATTGTTCAATGATAAATCGGGTGAGTAAATATTAATTTGTTCAAAACAATCATCAATTAACTGATATTTACCAACCCTATAAAATTAGCAGTTATCATCGCGGTCTAACTGAAAGAGGTTACATACAAATGCTTATGGATTAGCAAAACTCTCTCAACTTGCGTCGCGGTTATTTACAGGATTTTGTGCGTTACGCTGGCGCTTTTTATGTTGCGGACAAAACACACCCTACTAATCTACGAATTGATGATAACTGCCTCTTTAATTTAGATTTTTTGAGAAATAAGGAGGTAGGAAAAATGTCTAAAACTAAAATGAATAAAGATGAGCGCGACTTACGTTTAGAAATGCTAAATAGTCTGCTCACAACACCACACCGTCAATTAGAAAAAGTAGCAGAAATTCATCAATTAATTGTTGAAATAGACCCAATTTTTTACGGTCATTTAGCCGTATGGTATCAAAAAAACGGTGATGTGCGCGACCATAAAGAAGTGTTCTTAGGAAACCTGTTAACGAGCAACCTAACTGAACACCGAGATGCTGGTTTTATGATGCTACAAAATTTCCCACCTTACCAGGTGTCGCGTATTGTAGACTTTATGAAACAACAGCAAAATAAAATGCCTCGGTCTGCACGCACTGCTGTGACTCGTTATCTACGGAAGCGCGAACAAAAACCAGAATTTTTTGACCGAGCAGCTCTGCGTAACCGTAAGGCAATGAAGCACTTATATGCGACTTTGCACATTAAACCTAACTCTCGTGCTGATGCTATCTTATTTAAGGAAAGACCTCCAGAAGATAGTCTAGCTTTCATGCTGAAGCAGTTGGCAAAGACAGAGACAGCAGCAGACCAAGCAGCTTTAATAGTGGAACACAATATTCCCTATACTATTGCTGTGGGAGCAGTAAAACAATTAACACCTACTGTATTAGTAGCGTTAATTAATTCTATGTCTCCCCAGGAAATTATCAATAACCTGAAGTCTCTGACTGCTCGTGGAGCAATGGAGCATCCAGAGGTAAAAGCGTTAGTTGATCGGAAACTGACTGAGGCGCAAAAGAGCGATCGCGTATCTGCTTATAAAGCTAAGGTTGCTGCTGATGCTGCTGGGGTAGATGCAGAAACTGCTGCGAAGTTGGAGCAAGTGACAAACGAGCAAGTCAAAAAGCGCGGTAAGATTTCTCTACCAACAGCTTTGCTTATTGATAAGTCTGGTTCAATGGAAAAGGCGATAGAAGTTGGTAAGCGTTTGGCAGCTTTAGTTTCCGGTATTACTGAAGCGGAATTATTTGTCTACGCTTTTGATACTATTCCTTATCCTGTGACTGCTGAAGGTAAAGAGTTGAGTGACTGGGAACGTGGTTTCCAACATATCCGCGCGGGTGGAGGTACAAGTTGCGGTTGTGCAGTAGAAGCAATGCGGCGCAAAAAGCAAATTGTCGAACAGTTTATTCTGGTGACAGATGAAGGGGAAAATACTGCACCCTACTTTGCTGATGCTTATACTGCTTATTGTCGTGAGTTGGCGGTAATGCCAAATGTGGTTATCGTGCGTTTGGGTAACTATGCTTCTAACTATGTGGAAAGTCAACTGAAGCAGAAGCAAGCACCAGTGGAAACTTTTACTTTTAAAGGTGACTACTATTCTCTGCCTAACTTGGTGCCAATGTTATCTAGTCGTTCGCGACTGGAGTTGTTGATGGAAATTATGGAAACTTCATTGCCAGTGCGTGATGATAAGTAGTTCGTAGTGGAGATGTTTTTAAATGCGTCTCCACTTTTTTCGGGAGGGGGTTTTCCCATATAGGAAATAAAGTCAATTGACACTCCACGGGTTAAAACCGCGTGGATTCTGTTTGCGTCAGCATTGCGGAGCAAAGGTTGTAAAAACAGGGGATAAATCCACCTGTTTTTACTTCTCATCAGTTGAGGGACTGCCATTGACCCCTACCTCTGAATCATCCATATCCATTACAGATACAGCTTTCTGAAGATTCATTGGACATGAAAAACCTAACCATTGACCAATATTTTGAGAGGCATTCCAGTCAGCATTGCAAGTATAACCGTCAAAACCTGTAAAAGTATGTTTAACTCTCTTACCTATCGCGCCATTACGGTGGTCTGATTTACTTGTATATGGTGCTGGTACAGACTCCACTGGTACACCAGCTCTAGTCGCTTTGTACCTAGTAAATACTTCTAACTGGTAAAATGCCCAATGGTCTCTGTTTTTACTAGCATCTGACTTAGTTTTCTGACGTTGCTTTGAGCTTTGTCTAATACCTGACAAATCTTCAAACCGTAAACCCATCTTATAGTCTTTGGCCAGCTCAACTAATTGCTTGGAAATGACATGATTGATGTGAGTCATAATTCTACGTTCACGTCTTTCAATATCTTTAATTTTTCTCAGCTTTTTAGACTGTTGAAGTTCCTGGCGTAATAATTGAAATTTACGTCTTAAACTTTTGACTTGTTTACCAGCCCAAAATTTACCAAAACTATTAGGTAATCCTGCCACTGCAATATTATTTTGCCCTCTATCAACTCCAATCCAACTATTAACTAATTCTGGTTCCGGAACATCCATAGATACCGAAATTAGTGCGTACCAAATACCTTTTCTAGATTTTGATATTTTTAGAGAACCATTAACAGCCTCTTTATGAATAATCTTATCTAAAGTTTCTTGATGTGAAGCTGAATGAACTGTTAGAGGTATCCGTTTTCTCTGACCTCGATATAAACTTAGAGAAATAGTAAATAAATCACCTTGACGACTAACACTATATCCTTGGTTATTGACTTCTATTGGTAAGCGTTTAAACTTTTTTACCTTAGTCAAAGCGCAGGTATTACGAATAGTTTGGTTAATCCACATTGAACCTATTTCAACATGGTGAAAATGCTTACTCGTATACTTGCGACGCTCTGAAGTATCAACCCTCAGCAATGTGTTAGCTACTTGAGTATTGAGCAAAGTTAGGCGCTCAAATTCATCAGCTTTACAAGTGTTGAGTCGATAAAAAGGTAGTTTTAGTGTCAAAGTTAATTTACTCATAGGATGATGGCAACACAAACCTACACAGTTGTGTAGGATACTACGGGATCAATCCCGTGTTTCATTTTTCATCCAGGGGTTAAAACCGCCTGGCTCTCGTCTTCAACTCAAACTTTTGTAGGGTGAAATTTGTCATCATCTTATTTAAGAATTTTAGTTCTGTTCACGCTGATTTTTCCAACCTTCTCAACCTAGCATTATATTTAAGAAATGGTAGGTTGAGGATGTTCAAAAAGTACAGCGTGCATTTCCTAACACGGTTTGCTGGAGTAAAGACCAAAAAGGGGAGTATATCATTTCTGTGGAACTTTTTGTGGATAGTTTGTCGTCAGATATTGTGGTCTTGGGAACCGATCCCCAATGGTGGTTATGAGGCAGTTACCATATTGAAGTGCTAAACCCAGATTAAGTCCACATTGAAGCGGCTAGTGTCTAATTGCTCCTGAAGCATAAAGTCTCCGTACTACCAGTACATTTTGATTGGGGAAAAGGACAGGTTTTCCATGTAATTAGTTATTTCTGGGCTAAACGTTCCAAACACCCATATCTCGTCATCTACAACCATGTACGGATTTCTTGACAACTAAAATGCGGTTAAGCGACCAAGGAGTGGAAAAAGTTCTCAGTCAAGTTAAAATGCAACCAGATACAATTAACTTTAGTCAGTTGCATAGTGCAGCGACTGCTACGAAGTTAATTTGCGCAGTTCGTGGGTGCTGTTAAAAGCGCTAATCAGACTTAGGGAGAATAATTGTGGCCAAAAAAGATAAGTTGAAAAAATCTAATCTTCTCTACCAAAGGTTAAAAGAGGCATTAGAAAATGGTAATAAAGTCCGCATCGAAGCTGAGGAAAGTTATTATGGCCTCCCCATTACTTTAACAAAAGATTTTGTCGAAATTATGGTATTAGTTCCACCAGATGAATATGATGAAGAAGATGATTCTTTTAAACAGGTGACATGGTTGGTTCGACTTTCCTCTATTTTTGCGATCGCCTATCCTACCGAATACTGGTCAACGGCTAGATTGGAAAAATTACTGGAAGTAGGTTCAAATCCAGTTTAAGTTTTTTTTTAGTTAAAATCTCATTATTTACCTTTAACAATAAATAGGAGGGATAGATGTTTTTTCCCTCCTAAAGTTTTCTGTTTGAAGACTTGTCATTAAAGCTGTAGAGACATTCAATGAAAGGTCTCTATTAAGAGTTTTAGAACAGAAATATTTAATTTGCACACCTATGTCTATATTAGTCAAGTAGTGTATTTCAGTCAATCTACTTAATCTGTCAAAGCTTATTACGCTCTATAATAAGAAAATAATGAAAATATAATGTTCTCTACTACTGAAGCAGTCCTTTCCTCAAAGACTTTGAGCAAAGTCTATTCACTAGAAGAGAGCAATACGGGCCACTCCCAAGGAAGTGCCATTTAGCCACTATCGGAATGCTTCGTCCACCTTTCTTAAAATCAGGAAAGAACTATGGACGCAAATTTGTTAATTGGCCAACTTAGGCAGTCTCTAGAACAGAAGCCTTGTATATTGGCAGTAGAAGATGATGAAGATAATTTGTTATTAATAAATTATCTAGTTGAATCATTAGATTGTAGATTAATTATAGCAACCAATGGTGCAGAAGGTTTAGCCCTAGCACAACAACATTTACCCAATCTAATTTTACTGAATATGGTGATGCCAGAAATGAATGGTTTAACTATGATGAATCATCTAAAGCAAAACAATTTGACTAGTCATATTCCTGTGATTGCCGTGACGGGATTAGCTTTAGAAGAAGAGCAAAAATCTATTTTTGAGGCTGGTTGTGATGCTTATCTCACCAAACCATATATGCTCACAGATTTAGAAGAAATGATTCATCATTATTTATATCAAGAGAGTATGGTTAAGTTTTAGTTAACGAATATTAAACATAGAAAAAACAAATTAATTGATGCAAATTTTCTTTTGCTACTATAGCGTGTCATCAATTAAGGAGGTTGACAAAAGGGATATTGTATGTTATGGGGCGATGGCGCTCGCTATGCCAATAAAATGACTGAGGCTACCAAATAAATTCCTCCCAGAAAGTTTACGGA
>JBARXI010000339.1:0-3669 GCA_049647275.1 Microcoleaceae cyanobacterium | reverse complement strand
CCTTGTAGGGAGTCGGGAGGAGGAAATAAAATATCTACTTGCGTGACTTAGCAGTGGAGGTAAAAATAATATTCCCTCGGCGCTTTAACCAGACTATCAAATATACAATTAATTTGACTTACTTACTTATTTGATTAACCATCTATTCGAGCAAACCAAAAGTTGATTAAATTAGGGAGTAGGGAGTAGGGAGCAGGAAATAAAATATCTACTTGCGTGACTTAGCAGTGGAGGTAAAAATAATATTCCCTCGGCGCTTTAACCAGACTATCAAATATATAATTAACGCGACTTACCTATTTATTTGATTAACAATCTATTCGAGCAAACCAAAAGTTGATTAAATTAGGAAGTAGGGAATAGGAAATAAAATATCTACTTGCGTGACTTAGCAGGGGAGGTAAAAATAATATTCCCTCGGCGCTGTAACCAGATCATCAAATATACAATTAATTTGACTTACCTATTTATTTGATTAACAATCTATTCGAGCAAACCAAAAGTTGATTAAATATCTGATACATCTCTTTTGCTAACTTTTTGGGATTCCACAAAGGTGCTAAATTATCTGATTCTTTTGACTTTTGCAAATGTTCCCTCACCGAATTTCTTAAACCAACATCTTTACCTAATTTCACCCCCCACTCAGTATATTCTTCCCAACTCCAAGCCACTCCCACATCCAAATTTACATTCTGCAAAAACGAGTAACCCATCCTAGATAAATATTGTTCTCCAGCCCTAGTTATTATTGGTAAATTCGCCCATAAAGCTTCCAAATTATGAGTACCACCATTATAAGGATAAGAATCTAACAAAACATCCGCTATCTGATAAATTGCCCGATGTTCTTCCTCTGTTTGAGTTTGCCCCAAAAACATAATCCGATTAAAATCTACACCTAAATTTTCACACTCTTGACGATAAGTTTGATAAATTATATCCACATCTCCTTGACCTTTCCGAATCAAAATACTATCTGGTATCCGTTGTAAAATTCTTAGTTGCGCCCTTACCATTTCGGGATTAGTTTTCCGCCCTGGTGCAATACATAAATAAACCATTTGATTTACATCAATACCCAAGCTATTTCTAGCCGAATTTCTATCAACCGAACGACTATCAAATCCATCAACAGCCACAGATGTTTCTGGCAACCTAACTAGCTTTTCTACATAATATTCTTCCCTCCCTTGAGGATGAGTATGCCAGTCACATAAAAAGTAATTACCTTCAGAAATATACGGCGCATCAAAACCCAACCAAGAAACACAAACTGGGGCAGGTTTTTCATGGAGAATATGTACATTTACTGGCAATGTTGTCGAATCTAAATCTACTACTATATCTAACTTGTCTTCTAATATTTGTTCGACAATTTCTGTGTAGGATGGAAACCCATTAGGATACTTTGTCGGCCAATATGTTTTGACAGACATTTGTTCAAATCTTTGAGTAACATCATCTCGCTTCAACGGACCTGTAATATATAGATGAATGTGGGGTGTAATCTGAGATAATTCTCGAATTAAAGCCTCGCTACACCAACCGACAGAATGACGACGAAAATGTTTAGATAAAAAGCCTATTCTTAAAGGTTGGGAAGTAGAAATATAAGTTTTTGTAGTTTGATGAATTTTGACTCTATTCTGATAATACTGTTTGGCGATTAACTTATAAAAATTAGCATTTCCAGGCAAATCATCCCGGAGATGGGAAATAGCAAACGAGAAAATTTCATAAAGTAGTTTAATTTCAAGTTCGCTGAAAGTTTCACAGCTTTGATAACAAAATTTTTCTACTTCTGAAAGTTTGGAGTTAGCAACTTCACTAACTCCTGATTGAAAATAAGAAAATAAGAAGGCAGTTGCCGAAAGAATAGGGGCTATTTCCCCACAAGAATTACAGAATCTATCGGCTGCTATCCTGGCTTGGGCAAGTTTAGTTGTATGACTGAGTAAATCGCATAATTGTTGATGAGCTTCTATATATTGTGGCTTCAGCTCAATTGCCTTTTCAAATAAAGCGATCGCCTCTTCCATTTTCTCTTGTTTAATAATATGCCCCATCCGAGAATAAACTTCTGCCCAATTGGGTTTAAGTTTTAATGCCAGATCGTATTTTTCTAGTGCTAAATTTAATAATCCTTTATTGGAAAATGCAGTTCCCAAATTAGCATAAGCATCATAAGAGTTAGGGTTATATTTAATCGCCTCTTGATAATGAAAAATTGCTTGGTCATAATCACCTTTAAGCAATAAATTATTAGCCAGCTTTTCATGCAGATGTTTTAAGTCTGGATTAATTTTCAGTGCTTTATGATAATATCCAACTGCTGCCTCTCTATCTCCTTGTTTTCCTAAAATATTCGCCAGATTACTATAAGCTTCCGTATAATCTGGCTTCAGATTAATCGCCCTCTGATAACTTTTAACTGCATCATTAATTCTTCCCAGTTTTACCAGAGTATTGCCTAATTTAAAGTGAAAATCTTCCCCTACTATATCCGATTGAATTTCCAAAGCTTTTTCCCAAGCATCAAGCGCTTCATCGACCTTTCCTAAATATTGAAATAGTTTGCCAATATTCCAATAAACACCAGCCAAGTTAGGCTTCAAATTAACAGCTTTTTGATAATGAAAAAGTGCCTGTTTATATTGCCCTAACTGTAGATAAACACTACCCATATTTGCATGAACTTCCGCAACTCCAGGGTCAATTTCTAATGCCCGCTCATAAGCACGCAAAGCTGCCTCTAATTTATTTTGTCTATAAAAAGCATTGCCTAAAGTTACATAACATGGAGAATAATCAGGTTGAATTTTTAATACCTCTTTACAGTCAGCGATCGCTGCGGTTAAGTCTCCTTGTCTGAGATAAATATCCGCTTGATTTCTATAAGTTTCTGCTGCTGGAAATTGTAAGAGTTTTTTGACAAAATTTGCCTGTAGCTTTGGATGTTCAAAATTTGTAACAAGACTTGATTTTTCCCGATTTTCTTGTCTTGAATTGGGAATGGGTAAATCAACAGAATTATGCTCAAAAGTCTCTACTTTTTGTTCGGTAATCAAATGGAAAGTGTCAGGATAAATTCCACGGTCTTGGTCAGGATGAATCTCTGCTCTATTTTTATCTTGAGTTTATTTTTCCAAATTTTCTGGTATTGAATTGGATTCTCGTAAATCAACAGAATTATGCTCAAAAGTCTCTACTTTTTGTTCGGCAATCAAATCGAAAGTATCTCGATAAATTTCACGGTCTTGGTCAGGGTTAATATCTGCTCTATTTTTATCTTTGGCAAAATTTGCCTGTAAATCTAGATGTTCAAAATTTGTAGCAAGACTTGATTTTTCTAGATTTTCCTCGATGGAATTGGATTCTGATAAATCAAGAGAAGTCGGCTCAAAAGTCTCTACTTTTTGTTCGGCAATTAAATGGAAAGTATCAGAATAAATTCCACGGTTTTGGTCAGGGTGAATTTCTGCTCTATTTTTATCTTGAGTTGATTTTTCCAGATTTTCTGGTATTGAATTGGATTCTGATAAATCAAGAGAAGTCGGCTCAAAAGTCTCTACTTTTTGTTCGGCAATTAAATGGAAAGTATCAGAATAAATTCCACGGTCTTGCTCAGAGTTAATATCTGCTCTATTTTTATCTACAGCAAAATTT
>JBARXI010000338.1:0-6811 GCA_049647275.1 Microcoleaceae cyanobacterium | reverse complement strand
GGGAAGGGGGGAGGTTCAGAAATGATGCTGGTGGCGGGGTTTTCGGGAATTGGAAAAACGGCTGTGGTCAATGAAATTCACAAGCCAATTGTTAAACAGCGAGGCAACTTCATTAAAGGGAAATTCGATCAATTCAATCGCAATATTCCTTTCTCGGCTTTCGTGCAAGCATTTCGAGACTTGATGGGGCAATTACTCGGTGAAGCTGATGAAGACTTAGCCAACTGGAAAAACCAAATACTCAATGCAGTAGGAGAAAACGGGCAAGCGATCATAGATGTAATTCCAGAGTTGGAAGAAATTATTGGTCAACAACCACCTATCCCTGAGCTTTCTGGTAGCGCTGCACAAAACCGTTTTAATTTAATATTTGGCAAGTTCGTGCGTGTTTTTACAACCAAAGAGCATCCACTGGTAATTTTTCTCGACGATTTACAGTGGGCAGATTTGGCATCGCTAAACTTGCTGAAGTTGTTGATGGATGATTCAGAAACAGGTTATCTACTGATATTGGGAGCTTATCGTGACAATGAGGTATTTCTAGCCCACCCGCTGATGCTGACTCTCGATGAAATGGAGAAACAGGGTGCAAATATTAATACCCTGACCTTGACTCCTTTGGATGAGACAGATATTACTAATCTAGTTGCTGATTCATTACTGTGTTCGGTAGACATTGCCACACCATTATCTCAGTTGGTCTACCAAAATACTAAGGGAAACCCATTTTTTACAACCCAATTTTTGCTAGGGTTATATGAGGATGGTTGGATTACCTTTGAGCCGGATGGAGGTTACTGGCAGTGCAATTTAACGCAGGTCAGGCAGTTGGTGCTAACGGATGATGTGGTAGAATTCATGGTGGGGCGGTTGCGGAAACTACCGCAGATAACGCAAGATGTATTGAAACTAGCTGCTTGTATTGGTAATAAGTTCGATTTGGCAACGTTGGCAATGGTGTGTGAGTCAACTCAAGAGGAGGTGGCAACAAATTTGTGGCGAGGGTTGTCAGAGGGATTTGTAATTCCCCAGAGCGAGAGCTATAAGTTTTTCCAGGGAGATGAGGGTGATGAAAATGGGGTGGAAAGTATTACAGTTGCTTATCGTTTTTTACACGATCGCGTACAACAGGCTGCCTATTGTTTGATTCCTGATGACCGTAAAGAAACGACTCATTACCACATCGGACAACTGCTGCTCAAACAGATACTCCCAGAAGCAAGAGAAGATAGGATTTTTGAGCTGGTCGGTCAGTTGAACTATGGAACAGGTTTAATTACCGAACAAACCGAACGAGATGAATTAGCTCAACTAAATCTGATTGCTTGCCGTAAAGCGAGAGCCGCCACTGCTTATCAAGCGGGTCGCGAGTATGCCAATACAGGATTATTGTTGCTTGGAGAAAATGTTTGGCAACGACAATATGAAATGAGTCTAGCATTGCATGAAACTTCGGCTGACATAGCTTCCCTCTGCGGTGACTTTGAGGCGATGGAACAATTCATTGAGACGGTCATCAAACAAGCACATTCTTTACTGGAAAAGCTTAATGTTTACCTAATTAGAATTCAATCAAATGTCTCCCGGAATAAATCCAATGAAGCTATTGCTATTGCCCAACAACTCTTACAACAGTTTGGTGTAAATTTTCCTGAAACACCGACACAAAAAGATATTCAAGACAGCATTGCCGAGATGATAAAACTGATTGGCAACAGGGAAATTCAAGATTTGGTTAACCTACCAATAATGACAGATCGAGACAAAATCGCTATTATCGAGATTGCCAGTAGTATCATCCCAGCTACTTACATTTCTGGTTCTCCCTTGTTTCCATTACTGGTTGTCTTGTCAGTCAAACTCTCCATTGAATATGGCAACACAACAGCCTCTGTTTTGGCTTATAGTACCTATGGCATTGTTGCTTGTAATCTTTTGCAAGATGTAGATATAGGGGTGAAATTTGGTCAGTTAGCACTCCAGGTCGTTTCCCAACTAGATGCTAAAGCTGTGAAGCCAGAGGTATTAGCTGTGGCGACAATATTCATTTTACACCGCAAATCTCACATCAAAGAAATGCTACCGCTCTCGCAAGAGGGGTATGCAACTGGGCTAGAAGTAGGGAGTCTGGAATTCGTCGGATATTGTGCTCACAGTTTTTGTCTCAATTCTTTTTGGTGCGGTCAGCCCCTTAGTACCTTGGAGCAGGAGACTCGTGCCTACTGCCATGCATTAGTGCAATTGAATCAATTGATAACAGGAAACTGGTGTCGAATTTATTGGCAAGCAACTTTAAATTTGCTAGGGGTTGCAGAGCATCCGATTACATTGTCTGGGGAAGCTCTCCAAGAGGCAGAATTTATTCCCCAACTGCAAGAAGCCAATGATTCTAATGGGTTGTATTATTTCTATATATATAAGCTGATGCTTTCTTACTTGTTTGGAGAAATTGAAGCGGCTCAAAACTCAGCAGTTGAGTGTAGGCGTTATTTAATGGGTGGCACTGGAACAGTTGTTGTACCTGCTTTTTATTTCTATGATTCTTTGAGCGTTCTGGCACAGTTAAATCCACAATCAGAAGATATATCAGAAGCATTAGAGCGGATAGAGCAAAACCAAACCCAACTTCAAGAAAATTGGGCAAATCATGCTCCCATGAATCATCAACATAAAGTGGATTTGGTGGAAGCTGAAAAATGCCGAATTTTAGGAAACAAAGCAGAAGCAGTTAAACTTTACGACAAGGCAATACTTGGAGCTAAAACTAACGAATACATCCAAGAAGAGGCATTAGCTAACGAACTCGCTGCCAAGTTTTACCTAGATTGGGATCAACAAAGAATGGCTGGAACTTATATGCAGCAATCCTACTACTGTTACGCCAGATGGGGGTCTAAAGCTAAAACAAACCAACTCGAAGAACAATACCCTCAACTCCTGAACCCTATCCGCCAAAAATCTCAACCTCAACTCGACCCCGGTTATTCCCAAACCATCAACACAGTCTCCACTACAACTGCCTACCTCGACCTGGCCTCCACCATCAAAGCTTCCCAAGCTATCTCCTCGGAAATTGAACTCGAACCCTTGCTCTCTAAATTAATGCACATCATCCTCGAAAACGCCGGAGCGGACAAAGCTACATTGATTTTAAACAACTCCGGCTCTTGGGAAGTTGTTGCCCAATGCGATCGTAGGAACTTTCATTTATCCTCCACCACGATCGAGGAAACTAAAAGCATACCCCGTACTATAATTAACACCGTCAAACGGACTCAACAAACCGTACTAATTAATCAGCCAACAAAAGAAACTAGCTTTGCCAAAGACCCATACCTAATCCTAAAGCGACCCCAAAGTCTCTTGTGTACTCCCATCCTCAACCAAGGAAAATTTATTGGCATCCTGTACCTGGAAAACAACTTTACTGCACAAGTTTTCACGGCAGACCGCATTGAAGTTCTCAATCTCCTCACCGCTCAAGCAGCTATCTCCATCGAAAATGCTCGACTCTACCAAGGTCTAGAAGACTACAACCGCAACCTGGAGGTCAAGGTTGAGCAAAGAACTCAACAACTTCAGGAGAAAAATCAACACTTACAACAAACCCTACTGCAATTGGAACAAACCCACACTCAACTTATCCAAACCGAAAAAATGTCTGCTTTAGGGCAAATGGTGGCGGGAATTGCCCACGAAATCAATAATCCCATCACTTTTATCTCAGGTAATATCACTCACGCTCGCGAATATATCCAAGACTTACTAGAGTTGCTCAACCTTTACCAGCAAAACTTACCTCATCCTAGTTCAGATATACGAGATAAACTTGAGGAGGTTGAACTCGAATTCTTATGTGATGACTTGGAAAAACTGCTCAATTCTATGCAAACGGGAAGTAATCGTATTAGCCAAATTGTTCTAAGTCTTCGTAACTTCTCCCGCTTAGACGAAGCGCAGATGAAACGGGTAAATATCCATGAAGGATTAGAAAATACTTTACTAATTTTGCAACATCGCCTCAGAGCTAATAGTTCTAACTCAGAGATTGCTATTATTAAAAATTATGGAAAATTACCCTTGGTCAACTGTTGTGCAAGTCTATTGAATCAAGTATTTTTGCATATTCTTAGCAATGCAATTGATATTTTAACTACCTCGGAAACAGGGAATTCTCGCCAAATTAGTATCAGTACGGAAATGCGATCGGAACAAACCGCGAGAATTAGTATTGCTGATAACGGGTTAGGAATGAGTCAGAGCATTCGGCAACGGATTTTCGATCCCTTTTTTACCACTAAACCTATCGGTCAAGGAACTGGTTTAGGGTTATCAATTAGTTATCAAATTATCACAGAACAGCACGGAGGAAAACTGCAATGTATTTCCCAACCAGGAAAAGGCACAGAATTTATTATAGATATTCCGATTTAACCTAGTTATATTATGTTTGGTTGAAACCGGAGGACTCAGGAGTCAGTAAGGGTAATTCTCCTGTAGGGGTAATTCATGTAGGGGTAATTCATGAATTACCCCTACATGAGTCAGGAGGGAAGAAGAATAAGAAGAAGAAAGTTTTTGATCAGGCTATTAAACTGACACGATCGGGACTTACGCAAAATATCAAATCATACACCATATGTAGGGGTCAACGGCCGTTGACCCCTACAATATATGGTAGTTCTGCGTAAGTCCTGATGATATAAAATATGGTAGGGACTTTCCATGGAACCTCCTGTGTCTACCAAAATGAAAAGCACTCTAGTCAAAAAGGAGAAAAGTCGAGGATGTTTCTGCTTTTACGACGAACACATTGCCATCAACGTACATTCCCAAACTAACCTAGGTTGCACATAAGAGAGTAAATATTTTCTTGCTACCTCCAAATGTTTGAGAAATTCTCCCCCACCAACTTGCTGCTGTTGTTGTCGCCAATAGTTATGCTGTAAATAGTCTATTAACCACAACTGCGCCTCCGTATCCAGATTTTTACTAATATTCTTTGCTACTTCCAACGCTTGACGAGTAGTCTTAATACCCCTAGTTGCAGTCTCGAGAATATCGGCCGGAATTTGTTGTAGTTGCTGCCAACAAGCGATCGCCTCTCCCGGACTTCCTTGGGCCATTGCCATTACCTCTGCACTCGCCAAAATTTCCTCATGACCTGCCTTTTCCAATATCAACTGCATATTCTCCTGAGTCAAGCGATAAAACGGTATGCGTTGACATCGCGATACCAAAGTTGGCAATAACGAATCTACTCCAGGGGCAATCAAAATCACAGTTGCCCGTTTTCCCGGCTCCTCCAAAGTTTTCAACAAACCATTTGCAGCTCCCTCTCTCATTGTTTCAGCTTGTTGCAATACCACTACCGACCGTGGAGCTTCCAGTGGGGGACGACCGAGAAATTGACTAATATCGCGCACCTGCTCCAGACGTATTTGAGGTGGTGACTTACGTTTGACTCCTGCTTCTGTTGCTTCTTTTGCTGAGAGTAGTTTTCCTTGGTGTAGATATGTCGGCTCTACCCATAATAAGTCTGGATGGTTTCTTTTGTGGATACGATTTTTTAGGGATGAATTTTCGGAAGTAGGGGAATGGGGTTTGGAAAATAGGAGTTCGATAAAACATTGGGCAGTTAAACCGCGCCCTACTCCTGGGGGGCCGGCAAATAAATAACCGGGGGCGATGCGTTGATGGGCAACTGCTTGAGTTAATAATTCTATGGCTTGGTTTTGTCCGATAACAGGGGTAAATAAAGTCAAAATTACAAAATAATGTCAATACTATAAGACTTACACAAACAGGACTTACATAAACTATCTATAGTTGTAGGGTGGGCAGTGCCTACAAGTGTCTTTGTATAAAGCTAAAACCTTTATTTAGCATTGCCCACATTATGGGTTTATTTATGCCGACCTACTTAATAAATATGAAACCTTTGATAGACTAAGGTTTTTAGGGTATTAAGAGTTTATATTTTACCAGGAAATAGCCTAACTATTATTAAAATGCGTACAGTTTTAATCAAGTATTGATGTTTATGACTCTCTTTCCTGACTATTGACTACTAAACCTCACTAAAAAACTTTTTCAGCCAACCCTACTTATAGAACCCCTAAACGTATCTTTGTCAATTTTAAGTTTCTTTAGTTAGGAGACAGGAGATAATACTAGTTTTATCAATGTTTGCTACAAATAGTTAGACTTTTTATAGGAGTCAGCAATTTATAGCTTAAATATTATTTCTTATAGTTAATATCCATTTTTAAGACCCTGCCCTTAAGGCTATGCTTTATAAACATCTTTCTTAACATAAAACTTGACAAAACAGAGAAGTTATGTTATTAAAAGAAAATGGATATTTCCCAAGAGTAAATGTATTTCATTAGAGGCTTTTGGGTAATTTGGCTCTCTTTCTCTCCCCATCCCCCATCCCCCCATCTCCTTATCAGAAAAGGGTTTCAAGACTTATGGGTAAACCCAGCCCTTAAGGGCTGGGTTTAAAGAGACATTTTACCAAAAATCTTTTAATGACTCTTGTTATTCACAACATTCTTTTTTCACGCTTGGTATAAGAGGGAAGAGGATCGATCTGAAAAATTCCACAAACATAGCAGATTTTGCCTCAAAATTGACGCGTGAGAAGACTTAACTATGGTAATTATATAGATATCAAATGGGTTATATAGCAATCCTAAATGATTTGTGAAAAATTTAGATGTATTTATTTTGTCTTCTACCTACCACCTAATACCTAACACCTACCACCTACCACCACCAAAAATTTATAACTGAAATAGGATTGCTA
>JBARXI010000337.1:0-1731 GCA_049647275.1 Microcoleaceae cyanobacterium | reverse complement strand
CAAGGCGGTAGGAATTTCACCTACAAGGTCATAAGAGTTATTCATAAATCAGAGGTTGTCCTCATGTATTGATTTAGAACGGCCATTTATACCTAGTTTCCTAGTTTAATGGCCAACGAGTCGCACATCCGCATCATACTCAGCTACTGCCGTTCGACGTGTATTATCATTGCCTCGCATCCGACCCAGGTCATCCGGCTCTATGACAAAACCCACTGGCTCAGTTCGATGAAAAATTTCTGGGGCAGCTACTACATAACCATATCCTGCTAAATAGTTAGCTAGACGAATTATCGGACTTCCTAACTGATATATATCACTGTAGAATACAATACCTGGATAAACTCCTGCTGGTTTGGGAGTTGCTACATAAACACGCATTAAACTATCATCAACTCTTAACTCGACGTTACGCTTAGTAATTTGCACCTATTATCTCCATTATTGTCTTTAGGAATTTTTGTACAACACAACCTAACCTTTTTTAAGCTTATTGTGAACTTTTATTGAGAATTTACTCAAATACTCAATTTATTGTTAATAGTTTCAAACCTCCAAACCAAAATAACGAAAAAAATTCCCACAGCCAAATTCGGTAATTTCTCGGTCAATACTTACTCAAGAACATTTAGACTTTGAAACTGTGTATAGCAACCCTAAATCATTTGTAAAATGCCTGGAGTTGTGAAAAAATTCTTCCTTCTGCCATCTGCCTCCTGCTTTAAAGTACTTATTGTTAATAGTTTCAAACCTCCAAACCAAAATAACGAAAAAAATTCCCACAGCCAAATTCGGTAATTTCTCGGTCAATACTTACTCAAGAACATTTAGACTTTGAAACTGTGTATCGCTGATAAATAGTAGACTCTAACTAATTTTATCTAGCTACTTTTTACGCTATTTATCTTACAAAATTTATCTGGAAAAGTTCAGTATTTTCTAGGTTGATATTTGATAATTTTTAGTTAACAATAGTCTTAATGGAGTTAAACAGCAATGAAAATAATAATCCATTGTGACAAAGAGAGAATTCAATAATACAAATCTATCTAATTTATATCTCAAGGAGCCTACCGTGAATTTACTTAAAATTAATCAAAAATTTTTCCAGCTAGGAGTATTTACACTTGGTACATTTGTACTATTAACTTCTTCAGCTCAAGTTTTAGCATCTACTACTAAGGTCGAAACCGAGAACAAATCTATATTAGTAGCTCAAGCATCCCGTCAGGATTGGCGTATTTGTGAGCAACAAGGAGCAAGTTGGTCTGAGGTAAAATATTTTGAATCTAAAAATTATTTTGCCAATATTTGTCGTGATGGTAATAGTCAATTAACTTTAGTAGCTGGTAAGAAATCAAATCCTAATGAACTTTTAGAATTACCAGTGAGTGGCGAGCAAGGATATTTAGCTGTTGATGGTAATAAAACTTTTATGATAGATAATAGTTCTTTTAGTATGGCTATAAATGGAATGGTAGTTCAGAAAGAACAAGTAACTTACAGAGGGGAGTAGATTTACCAATCAGATGATTTATTTGGGAAAACTTTTTAAAATTAGCAGTTTGTCATTCTAATTTTATCTGTGATTCATCTTTTTTTAATTCCTGGTTTAATACTACTCTCTCAAAGACTTTTTATTAGTCTGAAAAATTAGCTAATTATCGGGGTGTGACTTGAGATTTTATTTATCAAAAAGATTTGGATACAAGCTCCTAAATTTATCTGGGA
>JBARXI010000336.1:0-5978 GCA_049647275.1 Microcoleaceae cyanobacterium | reverse complement strand
ATGCTTTCACTCCTGCACTTGGAGGGAGGACTTGCACCTCATATGTAATCAGTTCTTACAGCAAATGAGCTGTAGTGACTGTCCCGCTTACCTTTCGGCTTGCTTTAAGTCAAACGAATCGCACTTAGATATATCGGTTGAATACTTTTCCACTTAATTTTCAATATGATACACAAAAAGCAGTCCTGAAAGGACTGGGCTTTAGACCCAAATTTTGGGTAAAATTAGCTATTGAGTATACTTTAACCTGGGGCACAGAGAAAGTAAGGCCTCCGCTAGATAATTAACTCTGCTGGGATGAGGAAACTCACAAAAGTAAGCCTGATCGTCAAAAGAGGAAAGTCTTGCACCTGATTTGAGAATCCCTCCTGTTATACTTGACAGCAAGCTAAGTCTTTGATATTGCTCGGCGAAACAGCCGGGGGAGTAGTCAACTAACTAACTTTCTTTTTTCAACTCTTTGAGAATAGATAGATTATTTCAGAAGAAAAGTTAAATTATTATGTGAGGTACAAATATAATTCCCAAGACAAAGCCACTTGGTGGCAAAAACTTGATTCCAATTTAAAATCTCCTCGATGGACTCTCTGAAGAAATATTTTAATAAAACTCATGTCAGTTAAACAAAATCAATTCACCATTCACTTTTGGGGCGTTAGAGGCAGCATTGCTTCCCCAGGCTCAGAGACTGTAAGATATGGCGGCAATACACCTTGTATAGAAATGCGAGTAGGTGAACATCGTCTAATTTTTGATGGTGGTACGGGCCTCAGAGTTCTGGGTCAATACCTTTTGTCTCAAATGCCCTTAGAGGCCCATATGTTCTTCACTCACTCTCACTGGGACCATATTCAAGGTTTTCCTTTTTTCATACCCGCTTTTGTCAAAAATAATCGTTTCTATATCTATGGGGCTGTAGCCCCCAATGGTGCAACAATTCAGCAAAGATTAAACGATCAGATGCTCCACCCTAACTTTCCAGTGCCATTACAAATTATGGGGGCCGATCTAAAATTCCTCGACCTGGAAATTGGCCAGACAATTAAAATGGGTGATGTAGTCGTTGAAAATGCTTTGCTTAATCATCCCGGTGAAGCAGTGGGCTATCGTGTTAGTTGGCAAGGATATACAGCAGCTTATGTTACCGACACAGAACATTTCGCAGACCGTCTTGATGAAAATGTTTTATTCTTGGCTCGGCAGGCAGATGTTTTAATCTACGACGCTACCTACACAAATGAAGAATATTACTCAGAAAAATCTAGTAAAGTTGGTTGGGGACATTCAACCTGGCAGGAGGCTGTGAAAGTGGCGAAGGCTGCGGAAGTTAAAAAATTGGTAATTTTTCACCACGATCCCTTACATAATGATACTTTCTTAGACAATGTGGGAGAACAAGTATCTGCAAAATTTCCTAATAGTTTGATGGCAAGAGAAGGTCTCTCAATTCAATTAGTTTCTCCGAGTAATGGTAAAGAAAATAACTCCGGAGTAGAAACCGCAAAGGGTGCTACAATTACTGCTTAAATTTAATTTTGTAAGTAAACTAACAAAAAAAGCAGACAAAAACTATTAAATATGGTAAAAGATTGCTAAACAACTCAAAATATAAGGTGTGTGGATAACTTCTGATTTGGCTAAAGCCCTAACTCCAACTACTGTTGCTTTGGGAAACTTTGATGGTTTACATAGGGGGCATCGGCAAGTAGTTCAACCGATTTTAAATTTAGGTAGTGTCTCAAATTCACTTCCTATTCCTCAACCAGAGTTGGCAGCAACTTTGGAAATAGACGAAGCCAGAAAACTCAAATTGTGGAATCAAGATTTGAAACCTTCGCCTAGACGCATCCAAAGGGAAAATCAACAATTTTTTTCAACAGTTGTCACATTTAATCCTCATCCCCAAGAGTTTTTTAGTGGCAAACAAAAAAAATTATTGGCACCATCAGAGGAAAAATTAAGTCTCCTGCAAAAGATGGGAGTTGAACAAGTCATCTTATTGGCGTTCGATCGAGATTTGGCAGCTTTAACTCCTACTGAATTTGTAGAGGAAATTTTAGTTCGACAATTACAAGCACGTCGAGTAAGTGTAGGATGGGATTTTCGTTTTGGCCGGAAAAGGACAGGAGAAGCAAAGGACTTACAGGCGATCGCAGCCAAGTACGGTATAGATGTGACAATTGTACCTCTATACACTTGTGAAAATGGAGAACGTATCAGTAGCTCTATTATCCGCCAAGCCTTGGAAGAAGGAGACCTCAATAAATCAAATCGCTTGCTCGGTCGTCCTTACAGTTTAGTCGGTCAAGTAATCAAAGGACAGCAACTAGGTAGAACTATAGGATTTCCTACAGCTAATATTCAACTACCACCAGAAAAGTTTTTGCCTTGTTTTGGAGTTTATGCTGTTGAAGTGTATATTACCGATCGGAACAAACCCCTAGAAATTTTTGTTAACGATCGTAGACTTTTAGGAGTGATGAATATTGGCTGTCGTCCTACAGTAGATGGTCAACATCCTACTGTGGAAGTTTACCTATTAGATTGGTCTGGAGATTTATATGGTCAGACTTTAACTATAAATTTGATAGAGTTTATACGACCCGAACAAAAATTTGCATCTCTTGATTTACTTAAAGCAAAAATACAAGAAGATTGTTTAGTTGCTAGAAGTATACTTACTAAATAATCATAATATCGTACTTTTGAGATGAGTAAATCCCACTAGTTAATAAGTTGTTAGGTTTTAGGTGGCAATGTAAATAAATTGTTCAGCCGTTGTAGCTAATTATCTAACATTTAGAAGACACTCTCTGTCGTTTACTAAGTCTGAACAGCCCTATAGATAAATTGATAGCGCTTTGGTAAAAGCTTGATCGTGTATAAACAAAACTATATTACCTAATTGGTTTACTTACTTATGTTTATATTGCTCTAGTTCATCTTAATAAAAACCGCTATAGTTAGGCAAAAAAATAGTCGTTTTTTTCCCTAATTCAATTATCACAGCTCTATAAAATTATTAATAATTATCTATAATTATATAGCAGTCCTAAATAAACTGTTTGCTAAATTTTAAATGCAGATTTAAATACAGAAAATAATCATTACCGAATAATTGAGGTAAAAAGCCTCTTATTTCTATAGGAAAATATAGGAAAAAGGAAAAAACACCTTTTAGTCAATCCTATCTATTTTAAGTAGAAGTAATATAGCAATCCTATTTAAGTTGTAATATTTTGGTGGTACGGGCGAATGGCCATTCGCCCCTACAGGAGTCAGGAGTCAGAATTTTAAAGGTTTTGAGTTCAAATTAACTATTATAAACATTATCACAACCAATTTAGGATTGCTATAGTTAATGATTAATTATTGAAAGATAACGAGTAACAATCAATATTATGAGAGAAGCAGTTGAAAAACTTAAACAAAATCTTAGTCGTACTATTGTAGGTAAAGAAAAAGCTATTCAGTTGGTATTAGTAGCACTACTTTCGGAAGGTCATGTTCTTTTAGAAGATGTTCCTGGTGTTGGTAAAACCCTACTAGCAAAATCTCTAGCTCGTTCGATTGCCGGAAAGTTTCAACGGATTCAATCTACTCCCGATTTATTACCCACTGATATTACTGGTACTAATATTTGGAATCCTCGTAGTGGAGAATTTGAATTTTTACCAGGCCCAGTATTTACCAATGTGCTATTAGCAGATGAAATTAATCGCGCTACTCCCCGCACTCAATCTGCTTTGTTAGAGGTGATGGAAGAAAAACAGGTGACAGTAGATGGAGTTTCGCGCCCTGTTCCCAATCCGTTTTTTGTAATTGCTACCCAAAATCCCATTGAATATCAAGGGACATTTCCTCTACCAGAAGCACAAATGGATCGCTTTACCTTATCTTTAACCTTAGGCTATCCTACAGAGTCGGAGGAACTTCAGATGCTCCAAAGAATATCTGAGGGGATAACAGTTAATGAATTGCAACCTTGTATTACTTTGGAAGAAGTACAGGAGTTACAGCGCTTATGTAGCCTGGTGAAAGTGGAGAAGTCTTTGCAGCAGTATATTCTCAGGTTGGTCAGAGCAACCAGGGAAGATGAAGAAATTACTCTTGGTGTCAGCCCTCGGGGAGCAGTTGCTTTGCATCGGGCGACTCAAGCGTTAGGATTTTTGTTGGAACGGGATTATGCTGTTCCTGATGATGTCAAGTTTCTGGTGCCTCATGTACTTTCCCATCGTTTAATACCAGCAGGGGGAAGACGTGCCAGAGTAATTGTAGAACGATTATTAAGTTCTGTGAGTGTTTCCTAGAATTTTTTGAGCAATTTTGAGAAAAACTTAGTAAGTGGGGGAATTTCAAGAATAACTGTAACTGGTGTTTCTAAAAAATGGCTTTAATTCTACATCAGAAAAGGAACAATTAAGAGATTCATATATAAAAGCCATTTGGTATCTATGCGGTGCAATTGCCGTTTGTTAACTCTTTCTCCCATTGAAGACCGAGGAGCATCCTCAAGAGATAGACCTCAGCAATAGAAGCAATAGGGAAAAAAAGGTGGAAAATACAGACAACACTCCCCACACTCCCCTCTCTCTTTTTCAATAGCTCTCAAATGAGTTCTATAATACCTCTCCAAAAATACCGATTTTGGCGTGGCATAAGGGTTTCAGAAGCTTTTATGGAGATGTTTATAGCAGGGAATGGGCAACAGATCTCTTATGGCAACTGTGGGAAAAATATTTTCCTGTCTAAGGTTGATCGTCAGTTTATGTTCTAAGGGACTTTTTCTTGACTATAGCACTACGTTTATTGGGCGCGGAGATTACTAAATGCGGATGCGACCAGGCGCCTTTCGGGTATCTCTTTCCTCCTCCGGAGGAGCTGCGCTAACACCAGACGCTTTGCGTATGGCAGTTGCGTGACTGTCGGGAAACCCGCAGGGCGACTGCACTAACCGTTGCACGGCGCACCTGGTAGCGCACCAAGCAGCTAAAACGAGCGTCAGAGATTACTTCTGACTTTTGACTTCTGACTTGCGCGTAGCGCTATATCTCCGAGAAAGCTCCAAAAAAGTTAGTCAAACTAGTGCAGGCTCACCCTCATGTCGATCGCATATAAAGCCTTAATAACAGGACTTACGCATCTAGGATGAAAGTATAGACTGCTGCGCAAACGCTGTCGTTTGTTACCGCAAAGCTGGCACTTTTCGGTGCGGAATGCTGCGCTTTCAATGTGACGAGGTGCTGCCTCCCATGCTGGCGCAATATCTTTACGTTAACATGACCTAGGAAAAAGCGGAAGCTTTGCGAAGCCCAAAAGCGTAATCACATAAATATATTGTTTTGCGTAAGTCTTAATTAATATTATTTTTGATAGTTAATTTTTTGATGAATGAATAATTAATAACAACAAAATTTTTCTTAATATGATTCAGGCTTTAAATTGAATATTTATTCAACCTAATTTATCAGTTAAGTTGGGTTTGCGATCGCGGAGCATTGCGTCACTCTGTATTAGCGATCGCAAACCCGACTTCATTCTCAAAAGACTTTCAAATGTTACTTAAATAATCATTCAACTTATTTTTTAAAACCCTTTCCATGTTAATTTTTTATCTTGCTTGTCACCCCGTGAAATATACTAGACAAAAATTACTTTATTCTTACTTCTTAAGTATAGATAAACAGAATAAAACTATCCGATCGTACCACGATTTTTTTCTATCTATGAAATATAGTGAAGGAAACTTTTGTGAACTAAAAAGTAGCTGTCGCGATCTTTGCCAGATGCTTATCCTTTGGGTAAAATCCTTGAGATAGCATAGTGCAATTTATGGCGACAGTACTAATTTTTGCAAAATCATATCCAGATATTGCTGTTATTCATACCAAAAGCTATGATTTTTGATGCTCTTAGTAATAATGAGCGGAGATGGGTTAAATACCAAATATCTGAAGTATGCAGTATTAACTTAAGAT
>JBARXI010000335.1:0-2388 GCA_049647275.1 Microcoleaceae cyanobacterium | reverse complement strand
GAGGAGAAAGTTTTTTATCACTAATTATCCGGACATGATATTACCCCCCTGGCAATGACATTCAACTCATAAATATTTTTATTAAGTTATACCTATAAACACTAGTAACCTTGTCTTTAATATTAGTTTAATTCAGTTTAAATCTGATTAACAATTCCTCACGATTAAGAGTTAACAATAAACGACTTAACTCATCATCTGGTAGTTTTACCATCACTGGAATAATTTGTTTTAACTCCTCATCTAAACTTTGAAAACGTACTTTCAATAAATTTTCAATTAACTGTAACTTACCCTCAAGTTTACCTTCAAGTTTACCTTCTTCTAACCATAGTTCTCGATCTTGTAAATAAGCAGGTGATAAATTCATAATAACCTTCAGATCATCTCTAGTTTTATTATCTCTTAATTCTAAATTTTTGCGCCAATTTGCTAATAATTCTAGTAAATTAGCTTTAAAGGGGCTTGTTTTTGGTAATTCTACTAATTCTTCTACTGCTTGTTTTTGAGTTGTTCCTTTTCCTAAAACTCTTAACCAGAGTGTATCTTGATTGATAGGTAATTGGTGAATTACAATCACAGCAGCGAATAAGCCTTTTGGGAAAAAATAAACTCCCTTTTGTTCATTTTCTCCTAACTTTCCTTCAAAATCATCCAAAATTCTTGTTGAAAAAGTAGGAGATAGTATCCACAAAAAAGCTAACTTTACTCTTGATTCTTTTGTTTGCTCTCGTTTCGCTTGACGTAATACTTCTCCATGAATGGTATATAACTTTAGCAAACAACTCCTTATTTCTATTTGCGTACAAGGATTCCGAAAAGGTTCAATTAGACAACTAGTTTTTGTTAATTCTCCTAAAAATCCCAAATTGCTAATATCATCACTATTTAACTCATTGGGAACAAAAAATATATCAATTTCCCTCCTTTCGCTGGCAATATTTTTTCCTTTTTCTATAGTACCAAAAGGTTTTAGTAATTCTTCTAAATATTCTTTAGCAAATTCATCATGGGTCTGTCGAGTCATAGATAAAAATCAAACACTATTTGACGATCGTACAAAATAATTGTTTTTGTCAGAAGTTAGCAACAAAATTCAGTAAATAACTATAAAGTGACGACTTCTATAGACATTTGATCAAACCAGAGAAATAGAAATAAGTAGGTAGGCGTTAAAATTTATCGCGTTTAGGAAGGCAGAAGGGAAGAGGCTTCGGATCTACTTTACTTTTTGTTACATACTTAGTTTTTTTCGTGCCTACCTACTTATTTGTTTTAATAAAAATCAAATCCAACTACGATTAAAACGGCGATCGCTTTCATATTACTGAATAAACTCCTCAATTCTCTGCCAAACTTTCTCTAATAGATCTAAACCATCCGCATCAAACCATTCAATTTCTGGATACGCTCGAAACCAAGTGCGTTGTCGTTTGGCAAACTGACGAGTATGTAACACTGTTGCGTCTATTGCTTCAGTTAAACTAATATCTCCTGCCAAATATCGTTTCATTTCTGCATAACCCAACGTATTCAACAATGGCAACTCAGCACCATATTTTTCACACAAAAATTTCACTTCCTCCACTAAACCAACTTCCACCATTTTTTCAGTGCGCCGACAAATACGATCGCCCAAAACTTCCACATCACAATCTAACCCTATCTGCAAAATAGGATAATCTGGTGAATTTTCTCCCTGCTGTTGAGAAATTGGTTTCCCACTCACATAAAACACCTCCAAACCTCGCAAAGTTCGCACTACATCATTAGGGTGAATTTTTTCAGCAGCCACCGCATCAACCTGCTGCAACATCCGATAACATTGACCTTGACCTAAATCTGCAAGCTGCGATCGCAACTCTTCATTTGGCCCCACTCTGGGAATTTTCAACCCTTTAACTATCGCCTTAATATACAAACCCGTACCCCCCACCAATAAACTCGGTGAAGCCAAAGTCTTACCAGTAGAAAGATGAGCGATCGAACTTTGTGCCTGCTCCTGATATTCTGCCAAAGTCAGAGTTTCTGTCGGCTCACAAATATCTATTAAATAATGAGGTACTAATTCCCGTTCCCCTATAGTTGGTTTTGCCGTCCCAATGTTAAAATATTTATATACCTGACGAGAATCCGCACTAATAATCCCCGTTCCTAATCTCTGGGCCAAATCTAAACCTAATCCAGACTTACCCGTAGCAGTTGGCCCGCAAATTGTAATTAACATTATGTTCAGATAATTAAGTTATAAATAAAATCTTCATATCGGAAAGTTTCATAGAACTTCACTACTTCATTGCTAATTTTCCCCATTATCAAGTATTCAACTAAGCATAATACGACCTCCAGAAATACTGGGTACGGACTACTGACTACTGACTACTGACT
>JBARXI010000334.1:0-8409 GCA_049647275.1 Microcoleaceae cyanobacterium | reverse complement strand
CTTTTTCTGTTAAACTTTTTGTCCGTATTTTACTTGACTTTTTGAGTCCATCAGTTGATGGTGGCGCGTGAACTTGTTTTGGCTATCTAACCCCAAACGCCTCTCAAGCTCTGCTATCCTTTCGCGCAGTGCCAGATCATCTATCTCTAGCCTCTTGATTTTTTGCTCTTTTTCTTCTGGACTCATGGTTGAAGACTACCAGATTTTTTCCCTCATAGGAATATTCCTTTCTTTCCTACCTGGGCAGTTACGATTTATTAACAATAAATATCTGAAATACTTATAATGGCGTACAAGATGCTAAAAATGCTTGACAATCATCAAGAAGATTTAGTCAAGCGACAGAAAGACTTTGGTGATTTTTGGAGATGTCTATTGGAGTTAGCCTCTTTTCCTACGGAATGCTGTGCAAACAGAGGAGCGTTGCCCAGTGATAAATGACAGGGCTATTTCATTCTAAACTTTGCCATGTTATGTCTTGATGAAAATACCTTATTTCGAGCTTTAGACAATTTATCTTTCCCTATCTGAAAGTAAGTAAGTTCATTGCTAAAATCTAGAATTAAATGATTTGGGATTGAGGAATTGCCAGAATGATTAACAAACTTATTTTTTTCCTGTCATTGTCCGGAGTAATTTTTGGCAGTATTATTCCATTATCATTCCATAATGTGCAACCTCCCAATATATTTATTTAAGTGCCTAAACAAGATTAATTACCTAATTTGATTTGCTGTAATTTTTCCAATATAGGCTTTTCAGTTTTAGAGCATATGTAATTAATTTTGTGTATCTATTTATCAGTAAGTAGGTGGGCATAATTAAGAATCAAACAGTTGTAGGGTGGGCAATGTCTATAAGTTTCTTTGTCTAAAGGTTTTTGCTTCCTACACGAATTGCCCACATTATGCGTTTATTTATGCCGACTTACTTAATTAATTTTGCCTATCTATTTATCAGTCCTTTGCCCAAACTAGAAGACAGAAGGCTAAAGGGAAAAACTGCCCAAGGCCAGCCTTTTTGCCTTGCTCAAATAAGTTTAATATTATGTCTAGCTCATCAGTGAGAAAAAACCTTTTCCCTTCTAACTTTACTCTTTCCTTTCTCTTCTGTAATTTCTGCCTTGCGTCTTCCTTCAGCTAAAATCTAAGTGTTCAACCGGAAATGATATAAAACTCCTACTAAAATCTATGATTTGGTGGTTTTTGGTTAGAGGCAAATTCAGACTCGCCTCTAATTAGTCTCATGCTTATACCGTTTCACGGAAGTCAGAAGTCAGAAGTCAGAAGTTAAGTTTGATAGGCTAAAAACTTTGACAATACAATAGTTTTAGGCAATTATTTGACATTTTAAGGAGCGAAACTATTTGTGACATCCTTAAAGTTAATTGGTATTACTTCAAGTAATTGCTTCGAGAAAATCCTGATAAACAGCAGCAATTTTTTGATACTCAGATGAGACATCAGTTTCTAACTGCTGAAAACGAGCTAATTCTGCACCATTATTAATTTCTTGTTCCTGTTTTTGCTTCAACAAATTCTCCAATTCTGACTTCCGAGACTTAATATCATCATCTATTCTTTCTGTAACTTCTCGTTCATAATTATCAAAGCATTCTTTAATAGCATCATAAATAGGTTGCCACTGTTCATTTGCCACTTCAGGTAAATGTTTAACCAACTCTTTTTTTGCTATTTGAACTACTTTTTTCCGCGCTTCATCTGCCTGCATTACACCTACACCTAAACCTAACAAAGCTAAACCAATTGGTCCTAAAGTTATCCCAGTAAAGAAAGTAACTGCTGTATATATTCCTCCTACAGCCAATAAATTTAGCAAGATATTTTTCCAATCAAAACCTGCTCCGGCCATTGCAATACCTGCGATATTACCCCTAGCTAATGAAAATAATCCCATAGCCCATTTTGCCCAGCTAGGAGCATTATCTTCACTACTGGCAGAAAGGAAAGGTTTGACCTTTTTTCCTGTTAGTTTTTCCGTGATTTTATCTGTGACTTTTGTATAGGAAGCACCATAATGAGCAGCTCTTCTAGAAAGTTGTAAAAATGCTGCATCCATCTCATTTTCAACAGTAATAGTCCATGCTGCTAATTTATCACTAATATATTGTTCAAATCCTTTTTTTAGTTCTATTTCAAAAGCTTCTCTTTTGCCAGGGTTAATGAAATCGATAAATTTCATATCTGGTTGATAGTGCAAAAAGTCTGATTCAAAAGTATGTTCGAGGTCGAGCACATAAGAACGAAAAGAATTAGCGGTCGCTGTAGCTTCGTTATCCCTAACTGTTCTAATTTCTGACTGAAATTGGTCGCGAATTTCTGCAAGTTTATTAAACTCTGGTGCTACAGAATTAATCTTATTTATTAGCTCTTCAATATTCTGTTCTAATAAAGGAGTACGACGAGCGACCGCCTCTCGTAAATGACTATCGGCTTGATGTGCTAAAGTTTTGGCTTGCCGAAATTCTTGAGCTGCTCTTTCCTGAGTCAAAAATTGATTTAAGGCACCAAAAAATTCTGGAAAGCCTGTTCCTTTTAGGGAAATTGAAGGATTTTTTAGTCGCTGTCTTAATGCCTGAATTGAAGATAGTTCAAAAACCCGGTCTTGATAGATATTTTTATTTTCTTCTAGACAATATTCATTGAGGTTGGCTTCAAAAACTCTTCTTAATCTTATCTCTGCTTCTTCTAATTCTTCTTGGTCATCTGGGTCAATCAAACTCTCTTGTACCTGATCCCAAGCATTAATTAAAAAGAAGACGCTCAACCCCCTACCTTTAATATAATTTTCTAGATAGCGACGTTCCCCCAAAGTACAAGGTTGAGTGGCTCTCATCACAAATAAAATAGCATGACAATTATTGATATAGCCAAGAGACAATTCATTCCGTGCTTCTGTATCATTTAAACCAGGGCTATCAACAATTTCTATTCCCTTTTCTAAAATTGGTAGGGGATATTCAACCACTGCATAATCAATATCAGGAAATGCTTGTTTTTTTTCTTTTTCTAGTCTTTTTGCTTCTGCGGGGTCAATTGTATAATTTCGTTTAAAGTTTTTAAAATCTAGCGATAAAGGTTTTTTACCATCATTAAAATGGATAGTTACTTTTTTATCGGCTCCGTATTTTAATATTGTTAATAATGCCGTGCACGGATTAACGTCGCTTGGGAGAATATTGTCACCAATTAATGCATTGAGAAATGTGCTTTTACCCCTTTTCATATCTCCCAATACCATCAGACGAAAAACGCCTAGGCGGAGATTTTTGCCAGCAATTTTAATATCTTCTATTTCTCTTTCTAAACCTAATTTTCCAGAAGTGTTTTTATCTCCTGATTCTGCTTTTTCTAAAGTTTCCGCTATTTTGTCTAAACGAGCAGCTACTTCGCCTCGAACTTTAGCTACTCTTTCTAAATCTTGGATGAAATTTTCCGCTTCTATTTTTTGACTCATTTTGATTTTAATAAATTAATTACTTGAGATATACAGCCTATTCCATGTAACTGTGGTACATTAACTGAAGTAGTTCAGCAATGTTGAAATTTTACTAGGTACTGCAGTTGAGAATATGAAATACTCAACACTTCAAAAACTATTTTAAAAACTGCTTTTACTGTACTTCATCAACCTGGAATCTGCTGTAACAATTCCCATACTGGTGAGGTACAAAATCCTCAGTTTTAGGGAACAAGGGAGAAAAACACAAGTGTAATATCATGTCCGGGTAATTAGCATGGCTATTTCATTCTAAACTTTGCTATGTTATGTCTTGACGAAAATACGTCGTTAATAGCTCTAGACAATTTATCTTTCCCTATCGGAAAGTAAGTAAATTCATTGGTAAAATCTACAATGAAATGACCCCAGGGTCATTATAGAAATTATCAAAAGTAATGCTATACTTAGGTGAGACTTCAATTGTTAAGTAATTAACATGACTAAATAATTTTTTTGATAATTATTAGCTAGTAGCGTGTTAATTATTCATATTTTTACCTCTCCTCTACTCCTCTACTCCTCTACTCCTCGGCTCAACAAAATGTAGAAAGGTTTTTGAGAAATGGTATTAGTGATAAAAAAAACTTTCTTCTCCTCTTCCATCCTGACTTCTGACTCATGAGGACTCCCTCATTATTTATAACTATTAAACCGGACATAATCTAACTCAACTAATCTGATAAACGCTATAATTTCCTCCCATAAATTTTAAATTTGAGACAATAATATTGGTTTTTGACTTTTTCGATATCAGCCACTCGGCAGTTATATAGCACTAAGTATTAAGGTTAGAACAGAAAAATTTGGGTAGTCCTAAATATGTAACAATATTGGTTAGTATATCCCTTTCATCCTCAGGGGATAAGGTGCAAAAATCATTACTTGTTTACCACTACCAAAATTTGAGAAAGCGATCGATTATCTAGATAATCCTTTCCAAGAATTTCCTAACATATTTGCCTAGCGCTATATCAAGTTATTTAAAACTATAATCCTTAAGTCTAGAGTAGTAGAAACTGGGTTTCTCTTAAGTTTTAACTTATCAACTATCAACACCGCAACAAAAACCAGGTTCCTTGGTAAACTGAATCAAAAATTTATTCAGCAGTCTGAAAATCATTATTCTAATTATTCTACAACTACATAATTATAAATCAACTCAATATTACGACACTCAGATAATACATGAGCATCTAACTTTTCAAGACGCTTTGCTTCTTTTTCCCGATCAATTTCACTAGATTCTTTTTGTTTAACTAAATTATCTAACTCTGAACGGCGTGATTCAATATCATCATTAATTCGCTTCATTACTTCTCGTTCATAATCTTCAAAGTATTCTATTACTGTTTGATGAATCGATTCCCATTGTGATTCTGCTAATTTCGGCAAATACTTAATCAATTCTTTTTTAGTAACTTTCATCAATTCTTTTCTCGCTTCTTCTGCTTGAAAAGCACCCACTCCCAAACCCAGTATAGGAATAGCCCAGATGCCAATAGGAACTAATAAACCTCCTGTAAAAATCAATAAAAAACTACTAATTCCAATCACAGCCAAATAATTAACCAAGATATTTTTCCACTCAAAACCAGCACCCGCTAAAGCAACACCAGCAACATTACCTTGAGCTAAAGAGAAAAATCCCATTGCCCAACTTGCCCAACTAGGAGTATTATTTTCAGAATCAATATTCTTGCCAATATGAATATTTTCTCCAATCAATTTTTCACTCATTAGATTGGCAATTTGATTATATATTTCACCGTAACTTGCAGCACTTTCTGCAAGTTGTTCAAAAGCTTCACCTATTTTTCGTTCAGCACTTAATTCCCACTCAGCTAATTTTTCTTGAATGTACCGCTCAAATGCTTGTTGAAATTCTAGTTGAAATTCTTCTCGTTTACCTCGTTGTAGAAAATCAAGAAAAGCAAGGTTTGGCTGATAACGAACAAAATCTGTTTCAAAAGTATTGCCTAAGTTTAAAATATAGGTACTTAAAGAATCAGCAACAGCTTTGGCTTGACGATTTTTAGTAACTGTAATTTCTGCTTGAAATTGGTCGCGAATTTCTATGAGTTTTGTAAATTCTGGTTCAACTGAATTAATTTTCTCTTTTAATTCTTTAATATCTGTTCCTAGTAATGGTATTCTCCTTTCAACTGCTTCGTGAAGGCGGTTATAAACTTGTTGGGATATAACTTTAGCTTGTCTAAGTTGAGAGGTCGTTCTTTCTTGGGTTAAAAAGTTATTTAGATTATCTAAAAACTGAGGAAAACCTGTTCCTTCCAAAGATACTTGGGGATTTTTTATTTGCCGACGTAATGCTTCTAGAGAGTTGATTTCAAAAACTCTTTGCTCATAAATATTATTGCCATCTTTATGACAATATTCAGCTAGATTAATTTGGAAAACCTGTCGTAGTTTTTCCTCCGCTTCTAACAATGCTGATTTATCTTCTTGGTTGGTTAATCCTTTTCTAATTTCGTCCCAAGCATTGATTAAAAAGAAAACAGTTAATCCCCTATCTTTTAGATAAGTTTCTAAGTAGCGACGCTCGTCTAGAGTACAAGGTTGAGATGCTCTAAACACAAATAAAATTGCATGACTATTATTTATATAACTCAGGGATAATTTATTTCTGGCTTCAGTATCATTTAATCCTGGAGTATCGATAATTTCTATGCCTTTTCCCAACAAAGGTAAAGGATATTCTATCAGCGCATATTCCACATTGGGAAATGCCAACTTATTCTCACTTTGTAATTTCTTCGACTCATCTGGGTCGATAGTATATTGCTGTTTAAAACTATTAAAGTCTAGTTTTTGTGGTATTGTACCGTCTTTAAAATAAATAGTTACTTTCTTTTGCTCTCCATACCTCAATACAGTTAACAACGCTGTGCAAGGATTAACATCACTAGGCAAGATTTTTTCTCCAATTAAGGCATTCAAGAATGTACTTTTGCCTCTTTTCAAATCTCCTAATACTAGTAGTCTAAATCTTCCCTGTTTTAAATTTTCACTAATTTTACTTAGATGTTCCGTTTCTAATTCTATTCCTAATTTTCCAGATATTTTTTCTGCTTCTGCTTCAGAATTAGTAATAATTGCCGAAATATTTCTCAGATTCTCAGAAATCTCATAGCGAGCTCTGACCACCTTTTCTAAGTCATTCATTAAAGTCTGACTATTTTGGTTATTCATCGATTAATCCTTAATAACTGATTTGATTAATACTACTTGAGGAACGGAGAATTTATACTATTTATTTCCCTCTCTTGAAATAGGTATCCTCAGCTTTTGTATAACTAGGAGGCAGGAGGCAGAATAAAATAGGTTTTCAAACGATTTTACTTTTTGTTATATACTTAAGCTTTTTCATCCCAACTCGACTTACTTCTTACTTAATTTTCAATTAATTTAAGTTTCCGAATTATCTTTAGTAAAGATAATTTTATATCCTACCCAAGCTACTCCTACTACTAAAACTGCTGCTGCTACCCAAAAACCAATATAAGCTGCTGCTACTACTCCCACTACAATGCCTAAAAACTTACCTATTTTGAGCAGTTTTCTCAACTGAAACTTATTTTTTTTCTCAGATGGATTGTACTTCTCGGTATTATATAAAGGAGGTTCTTTTTTGTTAATTTCAAATTCCAATTCTTGCAATCTAATTTGTCTTTCTCTCTCTTGTAGTTCTTTTTCTTTCTGCTCTAAGTCATCTTTTTTGTCTTCTTCTTGCTTCATTTTGCTTCTCCTGGTGTAAAACAAAGTCTAACCTATATAAACAAAGTAGCATATTGATAATTGAGTTTATTGACTACTACTGGTAGTAAAATTATCAACACTTATATTAAATATATTATCTCTATTTTGTGACTTTTTCAATAAAAAACTCTGAAACTCTGACTCTAACGTTATTACAAATTGTGTTAAGATTCCTAAATCACACAAGCTGTCAAAGCCCAAAATGATTTGATTTGTAGTTAGGTCTAATTCATCAATTTAATCAAGTCAATACCAAAAAATAAACAACCCTCAAACATTTTCTAACGAATTAAATCAGCAAAACTATAAGCGCTAATAATTAACAAAATTATAGCAGTTAATTGGGAAAGCTGTATCTGAGGAGATGGTGCAAGTGCTTCTCTAACTAAAATAGAAGTAGAAGAACCCACCACATAACTCAGGCATAACACTAAATATTGCCATTTATTTGTAGCACTCCAACACAATAGTAATGTTATTGCCAAGACTAACATTATTAACTCGACAAAACCTGGTGGATTATATTGTATGCCACTCCTAATATTTTGATACCACACTTGTAAAATTCTCATTTTTTTGACATTAAATACAATTACAAAACTCGAATTAATTACCAGAAAAAAATTGATATAGCGCTACGCATTAAGGGCGCGGACATTCCTCTGTTGCCTTCTGGATCTGTTGCCTTTGAACCTATACTTATTGTCCTAACTAAAAAACGTACTGCTATACCAGTTGCATTGTGTTGGCAATTCATTTCAGAAATTAAACAGTTGGTACAGTTAATGTTAGCAAAATTTCTGAAATAATAAACTTATATTTTGGTAAGCATTCAGGTATTAGCTATCAGCAGTCAGCTTTTCCTACTGAAGGCTGTTTGAACAGCTTTTTTCCGAGAAGCACTGCTAAAGTATTAGCTTTTAATAATCCCTTAATCTCCCCATACTAATTTACCTTATATACGACAATGATTTAATAATTAATTGTTGATATAGCAATCCTAAATGATTTGTGAAAAATTTAGATGTATTTATTTTGTCTTCTACCTACCACCTAATACCTAACACCTACCACCTACCACCACCAAAAATTTATAACTGAAATAGGATTGCT
>JBARXI010000333.1:0-12300 GCA_049647275.1 Microcoleaceae cyanobacterium | reverse complement strand
CTTAGACATTTTTTGCCAGGAAAAATGCTTTAAAGTCAGTCAAGAGTTGGGAATTACGTCGATGCCTTAAAAATGGCTAGAACTCGTGCTTATTCAGGATTTATACCTTTTTGACGTAAAAGCCTCTACCTATCTATATTTGAGCTTATTTTCTGGCTTGATTTTGTGTAAGTCCCAATAGTAGGGAAAAAAGCTGTTTTAACTACTGACTACTGACTACTAAAAATCATACAATCATTCACCAACGCCGCAGTTATTTATAAGTATTCAACCGAACATGATAAGTAGGTTGGCATAAATAAACGCATAATGTGGGCAATGCACGCAGGAAGCTAAAACTTTTATACAAAGACACTTATAGGCATTGCCAACCCTACAACTATTAACACTTATTTATAAGTATTCAACCTAATATGATATGAGATAGTTGAGCAATCTTTGCTTGAGATTGCTGAAGAAATTTAGGAGATTTGATTAACTGACGATCGCTAGTTGCAATTGCTATTTTTGAATCAAAATCTACACCTATAGCGCCTTTGCCCGTTTCTCTATTAGGAGCGCATTCTACTGTTGTTGTGTCAGTCCACTACTGCAGCGCCACGGAAACAACTCACCAGTTAACAATAGAGGAAAAAACAGAAGGCTGCACTTGTTTCTGCCTTCTGTCTTTTTATACTAGCTTTAGCTAGGGGGTTTGGTGACCTCTATATCGATCAAAAAGCGTTGCACAATTAATACATAAATTAGTAGAAATATATGCAATGCTTTATTCTTTTATTTCATCTTCTAACGATGAAGTTTCTTCTGTTGTCGATGGTGCAGCTGCAGGATGCGCGATACTGACAAGAACTAAGTCTGCCTCTGCACTCGCCTCCACTCCTTCTGGCAAAGTTATTTGATGTAGTTGCAGAGAATCTCCAATGTGCAAACCCGAAATATCTATATCCAATGATTCAGGAATTTTATCTGGTTTACATTTGATTGCTAACTCTGTGACTATCGGTTCTAAAATACCACCCTCCGGATCGACACCCACTGGTTCACCAACAAAATTTAGGGGTACTTCTACATCAATACTACCATGAGTAGCTATTGAGAAAAAGCTGAGGTGATACAGAAAGGGTTTATAAGGGTGAGATTGAACTTCCCGAATAATAATTTTGCCATTCCAGGAGATATCAGGAACTTTTAGCTGTACAACAGTATTGTTCACCGAGGCATCTTTTAATAACTGTTGAGCGTTCTTTTTTCCTATAACTAAAGAAACTGACTCAGTACCTTTGTGACCGTATAATACTGCTGGAATCAATCCTTCCCGTCGTAGGGCTCTGGTTTTACTACCTTCAGGTCGTTTTTGACATTCTACTGTGACTTCCATCTTGACTTTTTTAGCTTATTGTGCCTAACAATTATACCAACATTTCAGTATCTTGAAGCAGGAATTCGAGAATTACATCAATAAATTTATGGGTGATATTATTTCGGGTTAAGCGCCTCCCAAAGCCTAACGAACAGATTCATCTAAAATTGTCGATCGAGACTCCCGTTATAGTTATAATCTATGATTTAAGGGTGAGAGGAAAGCAGTCAGCCAATAAATTACTTTCCTCTGAATTTAGAACAAGCTTCATTGCTCGCCATCAGTACTTTGAAATTTATTACTATAGCAGTCCTATTTTAGCCGTTGTAAAAATATCTCACAAAAAGGAAAAAGGCAACAGAGTCTCAGATTTTCTATCTGTGTTTTGATTTATGACAAATGATTTAGGATTGCTATATAGTTGTTCCAAATAAGAATGAGACAAATATTTAGCTCAAACACTTTAACTGCAAGGAGCAGATGTCTCAGTCTAAATTGAAATGACTATATATAGCTGGTTTATGACTAATAATCATAGACTTAGGATTGACACATTCGGGTAGTTTTTTTAAAAGTTTTAACCAAAGCAATTCAAGGTAGTTTTAGTACAAAAAACAGCTCTAACATCTTGTCCTTCTAGGAAGATTAACTTTAATACTCTCAAGCTTTTTCTGAATACAAGAACAATTGTTTTTCCTCTTACAATAAAATTATACAGCAAAGGTATTTAATCTGTCTAAAAACCTCTAGCTAACTAAACAGTAATGAAAAACCTGGAAGTTGAAAACTGCGGTCAGAACCAGGGTCGGCAACAGACGCAAGGGGTCGAGGGATAGGGAGGTTTGTGAACCTTATCTAATATACATCTATCTCCAAAAATACCAATTTTTGAATTGTAGCTTAAGAGTTTCAGAAGCTTTTATGGAGATTGTCTAATTGACCAAGAGAAGGAATACTGACCAAGAAAAAAGCTATGGGTTCCGACAAGGAAAGCAATCCCCTAATAAAAACTTCAAGCATAAAGTAAAAGTATCACAGAAGCAAATTTTTGATGTTTGAACTGTATGGTAAAGCATACCTAAACAGGCTTGCGAAAATGAATGGGGCGAACCCATGAGGATATATTAAGCTCTGGGTTATACCAAGCGTGAAAAAAGAATGTTTAGAATAATTTGGGTCATTAAAAGATTTTTGGTAAAATGTATCTTTAAACCCCGCCCTTAAGGGCGGGGTCTTAAAAATGGATATTAACTATAAGAAATGATATTTAAGCTACTTATTCTTACTCCTGACTCCTGACTCCTGACTCTTGTACGTCGCCAATCCGACGGCGACCCTACCTGACTCCTATAAAAAGTCTAACTATTTGTAGCAAACATTGATCAAACTGGTATTAGATACTCAAAGGAATTTAATAGACATCTCCAAAAATCAAAAATAAAATCAATTCTTATCCATAAATTATCAATTATTTCTCCTTGCCGTTCCCTATTTTCTGGAGATGTCTAATGCAAATGGACTACTAGAAGCACCAAATCTAATGTAGTAATGCTAAAAGAATCGGGAGGAACAGCACTTTTGATGTCGGCCACAGCCGAAACAGGCCGGGGAATATATCAAATTATTATGTCAAGCAGTTAAGTAGGTCGGCATAAATAAACGCATAATGTGGGCAATGCGCGCAGTCAGCTAAAACCTTTATACAAATACACTTATAGCCATTGCTAACCCTACAACTTCTGACTTATGACTTCGAGATTGCTTTCCTTCGGAATGCTGCGCAAACGCTCCGCTCGCAACGCTCCGCGCTTCTGACTTTAGCTATAATAGCCCCATCAATACCTAATAATATCAATCAAGATTTTATTTTGGATTTAAAAAAAGGGCGTTGCTGAATAAATGTATGATTTTATAGGAGTCAGGAGTCAGGAGTCAGTAAGTAGAAAGGAGTTTTTCGGTGACTAATATAGGTATAATTTGCACGCGTTGTTTCGGCTTAAAATTTACCACTAGTTGAATTTCATACCTCAAATCAGCAACGCCAAAAAAAGTAATTTTAAAAATCAAAACTCAGATTGAAGATTCAAGAAACAGCAGGAGTACCATCAGAATTCAACAGGGCCCTCTTCGGTCCATGAATTGGATCTTCCACCACAATAGTTTGGTCACGACTAGCCCCAAGAGACACAATAGCAATTGGTACCTTCATCAACTCTGCCAAGAAACGTAAATAATCCAAAGCTGGCTTCGGCAAATCATCCAAATTCCGACACTCTGCAGTTGACTGCTGCCAACCAGGTAAAGTTTCATAAATAGGCCGACATTGGTCTAATTGAAAAGAACTAGCAGGAAAATCTTCACAACGTTGACCATCAATTTCATAGGCGACACAAACCTTAATCTTTTCTAACTCATCCAACACATCCAACTTAGTAATAGCCATACAGTCCATCCCATTAATTCTGACCGCATAACGTCCAATTACTCCATCAAACCATCCACAACGACGCTCACGACCAGTCGTTGTCCCAAATTCCGCACCGCGATCGCGTAGTAACACGCCAATCTCATCCTTAGTTTCTGTCGGAAATGGTCCTTCTCCGACCCTAGTAGTATAAGCCTTAGCGACTCCAATCACCCGGTCAATCATTGTCGGCCCTATACCAGTACCAACACAAGCGCCACCAGCCACAGGATTGGAAGAAGTTACATAAGGATAAGTTCCATGATCCAAATCCAATAGAGTTCCTTGAGCACCTTCAAATAAAATATTCCGCCGTTGCTCAATAGCATTATATATTTTCAAAGACCCATCTATAACATGGGGCTTTAACCGCTCCGCATACTTCAAATACTCTCTAATTACTTCTTCTGGGTCTAAGGGAGAAAGATTATATAACTTCTCTAAAATTAGATTTTTATAATTAACAGTCCAACTCACCTGTTCCCTTAATCTTTCAGGATTGATTAAATCAATCATGCGGATACCTGTGCGCTCAGACTTATCCGCATAAGTTGGACCAATACCTCGTTTTGTAGTGCCGATTTTTTGACTGCCCCGACGTTCCTCTGATGCCTGGTCAATCAACCGATGATAAGGCATTGTCACATGAGCCGCTTGAGAAATCATTAAATTTGCGGTAGAAATACCCAAAGCTTCCACCTGGTCTAGTTCCTCAATCAAAACTTTGGGGTCTATAACTGTTCCCGAACCAATGATACACTCAGTATCAGCATAAAGAATCCCGGAAGGAATTAAGTGTAGTTTAAATGTCTGACCATTAACTACTACCGTGTGGCCAGCATTTACACCCCCTTGGTAGCGTACAACCAAATTTGCTGATTTGCTCAACAAATCAGTTATTTTTCCTTTTCCTTCATCGCCCCATTGGGCTCCAATTACAATTACGTTAGCCAAGGGTCTCCTCTACGGATAGTTAACACACACGATTTGTAATTGTCGCATCTACTGTTAGTGGTGTCAATTGCTTTTTGTTAAAATTTGTTACACTTGGCACAGCAGAACAAAATTCTATCTGAGCATTGAAAGTTTGCTACTAGAACAATTTTAAAATAGGCAATTGCATAATGTACGGATGATATTCTCATAGTCAATTCTTAAAGAAACTCAAAATTTTATTCATATTAAAAGAAGTCTTTTAATCAAGAATCTGGGAATTGAAAAGATGATTTTCAATATCTACCCATTACAACAACCTATAGAACCCATTTGGTATCTTTGTTAATATTAAGTTTTTTTAGTTAGGATTTAGGAGATAGGAGGCAAGAGGATCGAGCTGAAAAATTCCACAAACAGAGCATATTTTTCCTCGAAATTAATACTTATAAAGACTTAACTATGGTAATAATATAGATATAAAATGGGTTCTATAAGAAAGAAATCGGGAGGAGCAGGGGTATTTTTTTTACAGTTTTGCTGATGGGCTTATCAATTTTAGTCTTGATGTAACTCAGATATTCTCAGTAAGAAAACGCCATAGAAACAAGTAGAGGGCGAAAGTCAAAGTCGCTTAAAAACTTCTTCTATTTTGCCTTTCCTAGGTCATGCTGCGCAAACAGGATAGCTGCCTTTTTATAGAAGTTTATAAAAGTAATTTTGAAAGCTTACCCTAAGTAGGTAAGCTGCATAACTTTATAATATAAACTGAATAATAGTTTTAGACTATTTTTATCTGCAGGCATTGCCAAGTTATAAGACCTAGAAGCTCAAAATATTTGAAATTAAGAGGAAAATAGCAGTTGCTTGTTGCCTATCCCGACCAGAATTTTTTTTCAGCAAACCCTAGTTACCTAATAATTTATTAGGGATGAAATAGTAAGTATATTTTCAACGATAAAATACATTTATTTGTACCCGGTTGCCTATGGCATAATTCTGAATTATCCCTAATACCTGCTTGCTTGTTTCTAATTCAACACTAAACACAAAGGATAAATAAAATTTCTATGGCTTTACACGCAGAATTACATCGACATCTTGGTGGCTCCGTAGTTCCCAGAGTTTTATGGCGATATTTCAAACGTCAAAACCAAGAACTAGCAGCTCGTTTTCCTGAATATTCACAATTTGAAGAATTCTACACCAAACCACGGAACACTTTAGATGAATATTTAGAACTACATACCTTAGTAGAACACGTTCAAACTATCGAGACATTACCATACTTTATTTATCGCTTAATTCGAGGTGCTTATACATTTGAAAATTTAGCTTATTTAGAATTACGTTATACACCATATCTCAGAACTCCAGACAATTTATCACAGTCTCAACGCATAGATTTAATGACAGAAATAGTTGCTACTGTTGGGGAGGCAAGTCAACAGAATGAATATCCTATAGTTACTAGCCAAATTTTATGTATGCACGCCCGGTTACCTCAAGAAGTTAATCAAGCAATTGTCGATTTAGCAGTCCAAATGCCTAAATATGTATGTGCCATAGATTTAGCAGGTGGGGATAATCATTATGGTGAACGTATAGATGAGTTTGTCAAATTATATGAATATGCGCGATCGCACAATGTCAAAACTACTGGACATATATATGAAACTCCAGATGGTTGTCATCCAGAATTATTACCTTATTTAATGCGAATTGGTCATGGAATTCAAATTCCTTTAAAACATCCAGAATTATTAAAAGAGGTAGGTAAACGAGGGCAATGTTTAGAAGTTTGTCCTACCACTTATTTCAAAACAGGTACGATGGATAATATGAGTCAATTACAGTTAGTATTTGAGCAATGTTTTGATGCTGGAGTAGACATCGCTATTTGTACGGATAATGCCGGGTTACATAATGTGCGTTTGCCATTTGAATACGAGAATTTACTAACCTTAGATGTAATTAATTTTAGACAATTACAAGCTTGTCAAGATGCAGCATTTCGCCATGCTTTTGCCTGGCCCCATGGTAAAAGACCAGAGCAAATATTAACAGGATTATTACACCCCCATTTCTAACCAATTAATGGTAAAAATATGTGTAAAAAAAACAGAAAAAATTCAGATATTGACGAAATAAATAATCTGAATTTAATTGAAAAAAAATGTCTGAAGAGAGAAAAAATATCGTTAATGCGTCAAATTTACCATAACAAAAATGACTGAATCTCTTATCAGTCATTTTAAAGATTATTTAGCGATATTTGAGACAATAAGAGAGAGTTTGTAAAATAAATATTAAATCACCTAGTGGACTGACACATATTCAATGGTGCGTTACGACTGATTGTTAAATGCCTTTGACAGTCTATTTGACAGGTTCAGCTAAAATGGTGCGTTACGACGGATTATTAAATACCTTTGAGAGCTTAAATTTTAGCCGTCTAACACACCCTACAAGTTTTGCACAAAATTAGCTGTGTCGGTCCAGTAGTCCAGTAGTCCAGTAGGGTGCGTTACGTAATACTAACGCACCATCTCACTAACGGAATGCTCCGCAAACACTATCGTTTGCAATGGCAATTCTAACGCACAAAATTAACTATATCAACCGGACATGATATTACAGATAAGTCTGTAACTTTTCTGCCAAGACCCGTACATTGGGTTCTTTAAGAATACCAATATGATCCCCAGGAACATCAATAATTTCCAATCCTCCAGTAGCTACCTCACCCCATCCATGTAGGGGGTCAATTTGATGAAATTTAAATTCATCTTTATCCATAGCTCGGAACAGAACCATTTTCCCTGAGTAAGAACGTGGCACATAATTTTTCATTGCCTCAGAGCGAACATCACCACGCAGATCTTTTTGAGCAAGTTGCTGACGATCTGAAGCAAATTGTGGATAAATTCGACGGACGATCGGGACAAGCTTATCCTTAGCAGATTCAACTTTTTCCCTTACCTTCTCAAAAAGGTAAGTAGGGTCGTTAACAAAATTACTCAAATGAAGAGGTATCCGCTTATACAAAGGTAATTTCCGGCTTTTCTTAGGTGCTAAGGTATCTAATAGGGCTAAAAGTTCTACTTTTTCTCCTTGTTCTTGCAACTGTTGAGCCATCTCGAAAACTACCAAGCCACCAAAGGATTCACCCAATAAGAAGTAAGGGCCTACTGGTTGAATTTTGCGAATTTGCTTGAGATAGAGAGAGGCTATCTGCTCCACATTGGTTAAGATAGAAGTATTTTGCTTTACCTCACCAGCTACTAATAAATCAACTTCTTCTTGAAGATACACTCCATAAACTGACTGTTTTTGATCTAAATGATAAGCCAGAGCGTTATAAAGCAAGATGCCGTAGATACAGAATAGAGGAGACCGATCCGAACCCTTCTTCAGTGGCACTACCCATTCTTGAGGTCCTGAAAATCCTTCAGATTGCAAAAGATTGGCAAGTTGCTCAATTGTTGGTGCCTGTAATAGAGTAGATAGGGGCAGTTTTTTGTTAAATGTCTTCTCTATTTCCGCAAAAATTTGGACAGCCAGCATAGAATGACCCCCCAAGTCAAAGAAATTATCTTTGATCCCAATGGAGTTAATACCAAAAACTTTTTCCCAAATCTTAATCAGTTGGACATCTAAATCATCGCGGGGAACAACTACAGTTTCTTCCGCCTCTTGATTGAGTGTGTTAGGGGCGGGTAAGAGAGAATAGTCTAAAGTTCCATTAGGTTTTAGGGGCAGTGCATTCAGAAGCACAAAGGCAGAAGGCATCATATAACTAGACAACTTTTGCCTGAGAAAGTTGCGCAATTCACTAATGGCGATCGCTTGCTGTTGCTTGGGAACAATATAAGCCACTAGACATTTATCGCTTTCTAAGTCGTCCCGATCTATAACGACAGACTCGCCCACTGCAGGATATTGGCTAAGAATTGTTTCAATTTTTGGAAGTTCAACCCATAAGTCTCGAATTTTCACCCGCTCCTCAGCACGACCTAAAAATTCTAGGTTGCCATCGGGTAAATAGCGAGCTAAGTCGCCAGTTTTATATAATTTTGAGTGTTGAAAGGAGCTAAGGATGAAATTTTCATCGTTCAAGTCGTGATGATGGTAGTAGCCTTGAGATAGGCGATCGCCACCAATATACAGTTCCCCAGTAACCCCAACTGGTACAGGTTGTTGATGGTTATCCAGCAGATAAACTTTTGTATTGGCAATAGGTTTTCCGATCGGAACAACAGAATTAATTTGTGTCGGGTCTGAGATTGGATAGCAACAAGTTAAGCCAGTATTCTCGGTCAAACTATAGTAGTTAATTAGTTTGCAGTCTCCTAATTTTTCCAGAAATTTCTGAACGTGGGGAACGGATAAAACATCACCCCCGGTTAACAGTTGGCGAACTGATGTTAGGGTATCAAGTTGCTCATCCACAAACCGATGAAATAGACGAACAGGGAGACACAAAGTTGTAATTTTGTACTGTTGAATTGTTTTCCCTAGCTCTTGCAAGGATGGCGTAGGAGAAGAAGATAAAATTAATCGCCCACCATTGAGTAAACAACCCCAGATTTCAAAAGTCGAAACATCACAAGATATAGATGCTACTTGTAGAAATACTTCTTCTGGGGATAGATGAGCATACTCGACATCTTTGACTAAACTAACCACTGCTTGATGGGCAACTCTGACACCCTTAATGCTTTTCCTGATGTCAGTTTCATACATGACATAAGCTAGGTTATTAGGTGTTATCTGGCTATTAGAGTTTTCTTTACTCTTGAGGGCGATAGTTTTGGTGGCAGTATCCAGACATACCACAGATACCTTATGCTCTGGTAATTTCTCAAGCAGTGACTCTTGGGTTAGTAGAACTGATACTTTGGCATCTTCTAAAATGAAAGTCAAAGCGTTCTTTTCTATAGTCGAATCTATTGGGAGATAAGCTGCTCCTGCTTTGAGAATACCTAGTAAACCCACAACGTTCTCGATAGAACTTTCTAAATAGATACCGACCAGAGTTTCTGATGTTACTCCTTGCGACTGCAAGTAATGAGCGAGTTGATTAGCTCTGGCGTTAAGTTCCCCATAAGTTAATTGTTCTCGATCGCAAATTAAGGCAGTAGCATCGGGAGTTTGTTTAACTTGAGCCTCAAACAACTTATGAATACAAGCATCCTTGGGATAATTAGTTTGAGTGTCATTCAAATCTTTCAGAAACTGACGCTGCTCAATATCTGTTAAGAAAGACAACTCAGAAATCGGTCGATCGGGGTTAGCAACAATACTTTCGAGCAAAGTTTGCAAATGTCCGATCGTGCGCATAATGGTAGCAGAATCGAAAAGATCGCTGTTGTATTCAAATACTGTTCTCAGTCCTAGGTCTGTCTCTCGCATCACTAAGTTGAGATCGAACTTAGTTATGCCAATGTAAACATATCCAAACAGAGAACTTACTGTCAGACCTGGTAGTTCTTGGGTTGACATTCCCTGATTTCCCGTCCAAGGCGGGTTCAAAGAAAATGCTACTTGAAACAAAGAAGAACGACTGCGACTTTGCTCTGGTTTGAGTTCTTCAATAATTTGCTCAAAGGGTAAGTCTTGATGAGCATAAGCGCCTAAAGCTTTGTCCCGAACTTGGCTGAGTAATTCCCGAAAACTAGGAGAGCCAGAAATTTCAGTCCGAAGCATCAGGGTATTGCGAAGATATCCGACCAATTTCTCTGTTTCCACCTGACCCCGACCGCCACTAGCAATGCTAATCAGGATGTCTTCTTGCCCAGAATAGCGGTGGAGCAGAATCTTAAACGCTGTGAGTAAAGTCATAAATAGAGTAACCCCTAACTTTTGACTTAGCTCATTAAGAGATTTGCTCAAAGATTTGGGAAGCAGATGGTAGCAGCGATCGCCGTTATGGCTTGGGATAGGAGAAGGAATACGATCGCTAGGTAATTGAATAACGGGTAAATTGCCATCTAACTGTTGTTTCCAGTAGTCTAGTTGAGATTCGATGGCTTCACTTTGCAGCCACTGTTGTTGCCAATGGGCAAAATCAGCATATTGGATCGGTAATTCAGTCAGTGGAGACGGTTTGCCTACAATAAAACTTTTATAAAGAGCGATAAATTCCCCGAAAAATATATCTAAGGATGTACCATCGCAGATAATACAGTGTAGATTCCAGATTAAGATATGTTCTTCGGGAGCTAGACGAAATAACTTAAACCGTAGCAAAGGCCCTTGAAACAAGTTAAAGGGTTGTCGAGCTTCCTCAGTGGCTAGTTGTTGTGCTTCAGTTTCTCGCTCGTCAGCAGGTAATTCCTGTAAATCAACAATGGTTAGAGGTAATGGAATCTCAGAAGCGATCGCCTGGATAGGTTGCCCGTCTACTGAGGGAAAGGTGGTGCGTAAGATTTCGTGCCGTTGGATAATTTCTTTGAGACTTTGCTCTAATACGCTGATGTTGAGGGAACCTTTAAGGCGATAAGCCATAGCCATGTTATAGCCAGGGCTATTAGGCTCTAGTTTAGATAGAGACCAAAAACGTTGTTGAGCAAAAGAAAGAGGAATGTTACCATTTCTGGCGACGGGTACTATGGGGGGAAGATTAGACTCAACAGAATTGCTGGCAGCTTTGAGAAAGGTCAGAATTTGTGTTTTTCGTTCTCGCAGTTCATTCAGAAGGATGGGAGTTAACGTTCCTTTGGCCGCTCGATAACGGAGGCGATCGCCTTCTACCCAGAGCTTCACATCTAACTGACGTAGCTCTGTTAAAAATTCATCAATCGTTTTTTCCCTGGTTTTTATTGTCATGATCTTACTTAATATATTTGTGAAAGGTAGTGCTATTGTTGATGACTATTTGAATTGTTGGGTAGGGGTAATTTATCCCCTTACGGTTTCTTGGTTTTTAAAATCTCCAAAGTAGTCTAGTAGGGTGTGTTAGCGACCGCGTAACTGAGCAAAACCCATCTCAAAAGGTGCGTTACGACGGATTGTTGAATACCTTTGAGCGCTTACATTTTTGCCGTCTAACACACCCTACAATGGTGCGTTACGACGGATTGTTTAATACCTTTGAGCGCTTACATTTTTGCCGTCTAATACACCCTACAATAATGAACTCTTTTCTGGAGATGTCTAATAATTATTGGTATTAAAGTTCTCCTTCTTCATAATCATCCATCGTTTCTGTTTCAGAAGCTTTGGATGCTTGCACCGCCCATTGAATTGTCTCAATTCGCCCAGCCAGGTCCGCTACTGTCGGCATTTCAAAAAGAGTAGACAAAGGCAACTCTATTTGCAAAGTTTGGCGCAGTCGAGAAATAACTTTGATAGCAAGAAGGGAATGACCTCCCAACTCAAAAAAGTTATCGTGGATACCCAGTCGCTCCACATTCAGAACCTCAGACCAAATTTCAGCAATTTTTTCCTCAAGTTCGGTGCCAGGAGCGACATAGTTCTCTTGGTCTAGACGAATCGTATCTGGCTTAGGCAAAGCTTTACGATCGACTTTTCCATTTGG
>JBARXI010000332.1:0-2040 GCA_049647275.1 Microcoleaceae cyanobacterium | reverse complement strand
GTTGCGGACATAATCATCGGTAGCTTTATGAGGTAGGGTAAACCAAGGATTAATTCCTGTTTGATTTGCTAACTCTACCATTACTTCTACAGGAACTCCTTTTTTAGAGTAGTTTTTGTCATTAATTTTTGGTCTTTGATTCCAGTTTTCCTGTTGAGATTTATTAGTCTTCATCCAATCCATAAATCGTAAGACTTGATAACCTTCAAGACTTTTGAGAAAGTCTGGATTAAATATTTTGGTTTTATAGGTTTGTTCGTATTTTTGAGGAATTACCCGAATATTGCAGATATAATTTCCAGTATTATTGGGGTCAGTTTCAATGATTCTTAAATGCAAATTCCTATCTGGTTCGGCATCAAAAATATCACGACTTGGTTGGGAGGCAGCTTCATCTTTTTTCGCACCTTGCATATATTTAATTGTACCTTCACCATCGTAAAGTACAACAAAGCGACGACCTTGATTATCGTTTGGTACAAATGTGCCTACACTGGTAAATTCACCACTATTTAATGATTTTACCCAACCATTTTTATCTAGGTTTAATTTATCTGTTTCATCAGTGCTCCAAACTTTTTCTCCGTGTGTAATCCAACGACGGGAGTTTTTGAAATAATCTGTGAATGGATATTGAGTTGACCAATCTGCAATGCCATTTAGATTTGTTCCTAGTGGGAATGTTGTGGTATTTGTTTGGCGGTTTCTTGTTTCAGTTTTGGTCTCAATTTGTGTTTCAGCTTTGGTCTCGGAAATACTCTCACAACTAAATAAATTAAAACCGATTAAAATTATGGAGATGGCGTAAATCAAGTTAGATTTTTTGTACATAAATAAAATATAAGTAGATAGGTGTTAGGCGTTCAATAATTAATCATTCATCATTAATCATTAACAATTAATAGTTACCTTTCCTTAAAAGATAGAGGATTGACTAAAAGGATTTTTTTGGTTATTTCTCCTTGTAGGACTACAGCCAGTGACTGAGCTAAGGAGAGACTTGAAATTTTAATTATTCGGTAAAGACAAAGAAATAAGCAGTCATAAAATTTATACTTGAATACTTATACAGCGTATTCCATATAAATGTGGCACATTAAATTTTAGTAGATTGGCAGCCACAAATAATAAAACGATTATCGATACTTCAAAAACCATTTGAAAAGCTACTGCCACTGTACTTCATAAACCTGGAATTCGCTGTAAATAATTTTTAGTAAACCCAGACAGACTAAGCAAACTCTTAATAAAAAAGTATTAATTAAATGAACTTGAGCTGAGTATAGCAAAATTTACGATCGCCTATTTAGATTGAGTCTGGTTAATTAATAAATTTAGATACATTTTCCATAGATTATATAGCAGACAGTCAACGTGCGATTCGTTTGACCTAAAGAAGGCTACAAAGCCGACGGGACGGTCACTACAGCTCATTTGCTGTAAGAACTGATTACATTTGAGGTGTAATTCCTCCCCTCAAGTGCAGAGGTGAAAGCATGGCCCCTACTTATAAAAAATAGCGATTAAATAGGTAAAGCGGGGACAAAAGGCAGACCACTGGTAGTCGAATCTGGTGACTGTCGAGCAAGAGTCCATGTGTAGCGAAAGCAAAGGGATGTCTGAACCATCGTAACTGCTGATGGCCATAACGACTGTTCAAGGCCAAGCCAAAAGGCAAGGATAGGGCATGAGCATTTGTTGACATGACTCATTGCACCGCCCAATAAACCCGGTGGATAGTATCGCACTAAAGACTCAAGACAATGTGTAATCGGAACGAAGTAACCCCTACATATCTCTAGGAATGGTCGATGCCTAGTAGGTGCTAACCGCATGATATATAAGGGCGGGATTGAGTAAGAAGCTAATGCCAATCTGTAATGGGTTGGATATGCTGACGTACTCACGGTAACTCCAAAGAAATAGTCAACAGTAGCAAATAATATGTCTAAAACGAGTGTAAAAACTACGGCGGAATGGAAGGATATCAATTGGCGCAAAGCCGAAAGATTGACCTTTAAGTTGCAAAAAAGAATATTT
>JBARXI010000331.1:0-16154 GCA_049647275.1 Microcoleaceae cyanobacterium | reverse complement strand
ATAGCAATCCTAAATGATTTGTGAAAAATTTAGATGTATTTATTTTGTCTTCTACCTACCACCTAATACCTAACACCTACCACCTACCACCACCAAAAATTTATAACTGAAATAGGATTGCTATATCTTGTTTAAATTTAGTATTGTGCGGATATGTCCTAAAATCAGTTAGAGTTGATCCTAAATTACTAAAGTAGCAGTGGCCAAATCAAAAGAACCCAATACAAAACAATCTCTTTCTCGCACGCCTCTATACGACTTAACAGCAGAACTCAATGGTAGAATGGTAGAATTTTCTGGGTGGGAAATGCCAGTGCAATACACCAGTATTAGCACTGAACATGAGGCAGTACGCACAAAAGCTGGAATGTTCGATATTTCCCACATGGGCAAATTTATCGCTCAAGGCCACGACTTAATCGAAAAAATTCAACTTTTAGTACCTTCTGACTTGAGTCGCTTACAGCCTGGTCAAGCACAATACACTGTCTTATTAAACTCCCATGCAGGTATTATTGATGACTTCATTTTCTATCGTCAAAGTAACGATCCTGTAACCGATGAACAACGCTGTGTTATGATTGTTAATGCTGCTACTAAATCCCAAGATCGAGCTTGGATAGAGGCCCATCTAGATGCTAGTGGTGTTAACTTTCAAGACATTTCTCAGGAAAAAGTTTTGATAGCTGTACAAGGGCCGGAAGCAGAATCATGTTTGCAGCAATTTGTCAAGGAAAATTTGGCATCAATTGGATTTTTCGGACACTCAAATATTACTGTATTAGAACAACCTGGTTTTATTGCCAGAACTGGCTATACTGGGGAAGATGGGTTTGAAATTATGGTTGACCCGTCTGTGGGTGTGGAGTTGTGGCGTAGTTTGTTGGATGCTGGCGTTAGTCCCTGCGGTTTAGGAGCCAGAGATACTTTGCGTTTAGAAGCTGCAATGGCTCTTTATGGTCAAGATATTGATACAGAGACTACTCCTCTAGAAGCTGGTTTAAGTTGGTTAGTTCATTTAGGCAAACAAGCAGAATTTATTGGTCGTCAGGTATTGGAAAAACAGAAGGCGGAAGGAGTATCAAAACGGTTGGTAGGTTTGGAAATGCTCGATCGCGGTATTGCTCGTCATGGTTATCCTGTTTTGAGTGATGGTAAGGTCGTGGGAGAAGTTACCAGTGGTACTAAGTCTCCTACTTTGGGTAAAGCGATCGCTCTGGCTTATGTACCGAAAAGTTTGGCGAAAGTAGGGCAAAAATTAGAAGTAGAAATTAGGGGCAAAAATTATGCAGTTATTGTTGTTAAACGTCCCTTTTATAAGAGGAAATAGGGAACAGGGAATAAGGAATAGATATCTCCAGAAAAGGTTCTGAAACCCTAACACCACCGTGACTAAATTGGTATTTTTGGAGAGGTTTAATATAGAACCCTTAAACGTATCTTTGTCAATGAAGAGCCTTTTTTTAGTTAGGAGACAGGAGACAGGAGGGAAGAGGGAAGAGGGAAGAGGGAACAAAGAAAAATTCAACAAAAAGAGCAAATTTTTCCTCAAAATTGATTCGCGATCAGACTTAACTATGGTAATTATATAGATATAAAATTGGTTCTATAGAAAAAAAATCGGACTCAACAAACCTTTTCTTGTCTGTCGCTAAACCGTCAGATATCCTACCTCAGTCCTACTTACTAAAAATTATGGTAGTCATATTTGTTGAAACAGGATATAATATTTTGCCTCCTCACAGGTACAACAGAAAAATAACATTATGAAACATCAAGAATTACCAATTATTGGCTGGCGAGAATGGATAGTATTACCCGAAATTGGAATTACTAAAATTAAGGCAAAAATTGATACTGGTGCCCGTTCTTCTGCTTTACACGCTTTTGATATTGAGACATTTGAAATAGATGGTAAACCCAGGGTAAAATTTAAAATTCATCCTCAACAAAGAGATACGACTAAAATAGTAATAGCTGAAGCCGAATTAATAGATGAGCGAAAAGTTCGTAGTTCTAGTGGGCAAGAAGAATTACGTCCTGTCATCTTAACCGAAATTAATTTAATGCAAAAAAGATGGCAAATTGAGCTAACATTAACTAATCGGGAATTAATGGGATTTAGAATGTTATTAGGACGACAGGCGGTCCGGGGGATGTTCTTAATTAATCCTGGCAAATCCTATTTAGACCGCGATACCAAAAAGCTGCTACAATAATCAACAATAAAACAAAAGTGAAGATAACAAAATGAAAATAGCTATTTTATCTACTGAACCAAATCTATATTCAACCAAAAAACTATTAGAAGCAGGGGAAAAAAATGGTCACGAAGTTCAGATAATTGACTACCTACGCTGTTATATGAACATTACTTCTATGAAGCCTCAAGTTATTTACAAAGGTGAGCCTTTGGAAGGATTTGACGCGATAATTCCTCGCATTGGTGCTTCTAAAACATTTTATGGTACTGCTGTGGTCAGACAATTTGAAATGATGGGAGTTTTTACAGCAAATCCTTCTCAAGCTATTTCTCGGTCTCGTGATAAATTACGTTGTTTGCAATTATTAGCAAGAGAAGGAATTGGATTACCTGTAACTGGCTTTGCTCATTCTACTAAAGATATTGATGGTTTAATTAATACTGTTGGTGGCGCTCCTTTGGTAATTAAACTATTAGAAGGAACTCAGGGAATAGGAGTAGTTTTAACAGAAACTTATCAAGCTGCTAAGTCAGTTATTGAAGCTTTTCGTGGCTTGGATGCTAATATTTTAGTTCAAGAATTTATTAAAGAAGCAGGTGGGGCAGATTTGCGATGTTTTGTAGTAGGAGATAAAATAGTAGCAGCTATGAAAAGACAGGGAGCAGAGGGTGAATTTCGGTCAAATTTACACCGAGGTGGTATGGCAGAAAAAATTAAATTAAGCCCGGAAGAACGCTCAACTGCGACCCGTTCAGCTAAAGCAATGGGGTTGAGAGTTGCTGGGGTAGATTTATTGCGTTCTAATCATGGCCCGGTCGTAATGGAAGTGAATTCTTCCCCTGGTTTAGAAGGAATAGAAGCAACTACAGGAGTTAATGTTTCAGGTAAGATAATTGAATTTTTAGAAAAGAATGCAGAAAAAGGTCAAGTGCGCGATCGCATTGAAGGATAAAAGGGATAAAGTTCAGCAATTAATAATGAACAATTAACAATTAATAATTACCCCTTCTTTTAAGAAGGGGATTGACACTTAAGGAAATTTTTTGATTTTATCCCCTGAAAAGGGTCGGCTTTAAACCTGAATTGTTTAATTATTAATTATTAACTATTAATTATTAATTATTCGGTAAGCATTCAGCCGTCAGCTATCAGTAATTAACTTGTAAGGATTCAGGTATCTCAAACCCAGTTATAGAGAGGCTGATGAAAATGACTCACTCAGTAAGTTAATAGTTTTATTCTCAGTAATTACGAAAAAAAAGGCTTGTAGCAATTTATATTGAGAATGGACTTTTTGAGGCAATTGCCGTAAATGCTTATCTATCAATATTTATAGGGTTTTCCATTAGAACTGAATCCTTTTAGCTTCATACAAAATGAAGTCATAAGGTAGTATTGAGAGACTGAAGTCCCATTCTCAAGTATGGGTTAAAGTACATACCTTAGCTATTCATAGCAAATGTGTTTTATTATTGACAAAAAAAGCTGTTTGCTCCGCATGACCTAGGAAATACTTACGGATAAAGTTTAGATATTTGTGATTTATAGCTAATTGCTAATCCTTAGTTCAGTGATTAGTAATTAGCTATTTGTGTTACTATTAGAACCGTAATCATAAAAAAAATAAAAAATAATAACCCCCCAAATATTGCTAGTCAAAAATTATCATAAATTCTCTGCTTAAGAATTTTTTATCAAAGAATAAATATAATATACCAAATTTTTTTACAACCGCTAGAGAGAGTCATATATGGGTGTTAAATTAACGCACTTTTGAGGATAGTGAAGTACAGTTTAAAATTAATCTCTTTATCCCTGTTGCCTCAAGTCGTAAATTGTTGTACCTCCAAGACTCGAAAACTGCTGTAAACATAATAAATACAATATATTTTTCTATTCTATGATTAAAAGTAATCAAAAAAAACTCCTCATCTCACTCACAACCATTCTATTATTCTGGTCAACTCCCTTAAAATTAAGCAGCAGTGCTACAGCCCCAAAAAAACCTCAACTAAATACCACAAATACAGACACTAAAATCCTGATTGAAAACCTAAAAAAAGCAGATGAATTTACCCTCAATGACAGCATCGATGCCTTAGCAAAATTAGGCGATCGAGCAGTTCCGGCTCTAATTCAAACCCTAGAAAACGATAATTTATTAGTCAGGTGGGGCGCTACCCAAGCCCTCAGTCAAATTGGTAAACCTGCTATCCCAAATCTAATTCAAGCATTAGAGTCAAATCAACCGCGAGTGCGCTGGGGTGCAGCAACAGCCCTCGGAAACATTCGAGATAGTCAGCCAGATATTGTTATTCCTGCCCTCGTTACCCTGCTCAAAGACCCCGATAATAGAGTGCGTCGCCTTGCTGCTGAGTCTCTGTCAACCATAATTTGGCAAAAGTCAAACAGCACCATGCCATCAACGGCAAAACAGATAGTACCCCAGTTGCGAGCGGCCTTAACAGACTCAGAAAAAAATGTCCGAGTGGCAGCAGCTATTACGTTAGTCAAAATTGACTCCACCGAAGCCGCAGCTCTAGTGCCTCAGTTACGAGAAGCGCTTGCCGACTCCACAGTGTCAGTGCGGAAAAAAGCAGCTTTGGCGCTAGGAAAAATTGGTGTTGAGGCTGCCGATGCAGTGCCCGAACTTAGAGAAGCGCTCAAAGACCCCAAGGTATCAGTGCGAACTTCTGCTGCTGACGCTCTGGGAAAAATTGGTGTTGAGGCTGCCGATGCAGTGCCCGAACTTCGGGAAACACTCAAAGACTCAAAAGTCTCAGCACGAACTGCTGCTGCTGATGCTCTAGTCAAAATTGGCGTTGATGCCAAGGATGCAGTGCCCGAACTCCGGGAGGCACTGAAAGACCAAGAAGCAGAAGTGCGAAGCAAGGCAGCACAAGCTTTGGGTAGAATTGGTGCTGATGCCGAGGATACTATCCCCCACTTGTTAATATTGCTCAAAGACCCAGAAGTAGAAGTGCGTAGTAGTGGATCTGAAGCATTGGGTAGAATGGGTGCTGTTAGCAAACAAATTTTTCCTGAGTTGATAACTGCTCTGAAAGACCCTAGTCAAGAGGTGCAAGGTATTGCTGCTGAAGCTATTGGGCGTATTGCAGTTAGTTTGGAGAATCAGGCAAAAACTCTTTCGGAACAAGAATTAGAACAGGCAATTTCTGATTTAGCAGCAGCTTTACGCAGTTTAAAAGAGTCAAAAACAGAGTTATCAATAGAGTCAATTCCTACTGTGCGTCTTGCTCTTGAGCAACTCCAAAGGCAAAAAAATAATCGTTTTTTTCAGTTAATTCATAAGTATAAAAGTTTTGAGATTTTAATAATTCATATAGCTTTTTTAATGTCAGTTTTGTCTCTAATTTTATGGCTACGTCCCCTTTGGTTATTGCCAATTAATGACGTATTTAAAATCTATGAATTTAAACTACCTAGCTTTATGGGAGGAGCTCCAGTACGACCAAGGGAACTACTACTTTTTAGTTTTTTCTATTTTCAGCCTCGATTATTAGATGCTTGGGTCGCTGCACAAATAGAATCAGTAGCAGAAGAATTTAATAAACTTGAAACAGTACGCGATCGCTCTATTTATATTCCTGTTCCTGTGATTTTAGATGGTCAAAATATAGCTAATATTTCTAGTCAAAATTTACAATCTTTATTTGCTAAAGAACGAGCTTGTCTGTTAATTTATGGTGAAGGTGGTGCAGGGAAAACGAGTCTAGCTTGTCAAATTGCTCAATGGGCAATTAATACCGATAAAAATCAACGCTTATCTCAACATTTAATGTTACCTGTTTTAATCGAGAATGAATTGAAAGTTAATCCTAGTAGTAAAACGTCGGATGCTAAACAAATATTGCTAGAAAATATCCGCAGAAAACTCCAAGATTTAAGCAAAAAAGCCCAGCCAATTTCCGAGGAATTCCTAATTCAATTACTTAAACATCGACGCATTCTAGTAATTTTAGACCATATCTCAGAAATGAGCGAAACAACTCGCCAACAAATCGAACTAGAATCTGCCGATTTTAACGCTTTAATTATTACATCCAGAACTGAAAAAAGTATCAACCGTACTGTTAATTCTACTATTACACCCTTGCGGATTTCTGGGAATAGATTATCATCTTTTATGGAAGCTTATTTAACACAATTAGGAAAAAGACAACTATTTACCGACCAAGATTTTTTTGCTAGCTGCATTCAACTATCAACAATGGTAGGCAAACGAGATATTACTATTCTTCTAGCCAAATTATTTGCCGAACAGATGATTTTAGCAAAATCAGTAGATTTTAATCGAGATAGTTTAAGAAATTTACCAACAAATATCCCAGACTTAATCTTGTCATATCTAAATGAAATTAACCGAGAGTTAGGAGATAAAAAATTAAGTGATATTATGGTTCATCAAGACGCTCAAGCTGTCGCTTGGGAATGTCTTAAACTCAGATACAAACCAACAACTGCTAAAATAAAAGATGCACTAACATCTCTCTCTACTGTAAATGATAAAGATACAGAATTACGGCTGAAATATTTAGAAGAAAAACTGCATTTAATTCAAACAGTTGGAGCTAGTAAAGAGGAAATAAAATTTAATCTCGATCCTGTAGCTGAGTATCTAGCAGGATTGCATTTAGTAGAAACTTATCGCACAGATGAAGATAAATGGCTAGATTTTCTCCTCCGAGCAGAATCTCAACATTTTCCAGCAGAAATTAGAGGATTTTTATTAGCAGTACGAGATTGCTATTTAGTCAAAATTCCAGAAGCTCAAGATACAGATTTTGTGCCCAAAGAATTAGGCGATCGCTCTCTGTATAGCCATCCTATTGGAATTGTATAAAAAATATTTGGGTTTTTAGAGCATAAGGAACGCTTAATATCATGTCCAGATGATTAGTAATAAAAAAACTTACTTCTCTTTTTCCCTCTTATCCCTCCTGTACGGGTAATTCATGTTTGCGGAGCATTCGGTCCGAAATTACCCCGACAGACTCCTGACTCCTTAGTCGTTATTTATAACTGTTTATCCCGACATGATATAACTGGGAACAGAAGATACTTTGAGAACTTTTGCTAGATTTATTAACTTTTTAAATTGCTATATAAGATGTTATGATCGGTTAACAGAGTAAATATAACCAGAGAAAAAAAATGAAAAAACTTTACCTAATTTATTATCGAAATAGGGAAATTTTGATAATTGGTATAAAACATCAGGTTTTTAGATTCATCAGTCATAAAAAAGGTAGCGAAATTGTGAATTAATTTCAGCATATCCACCTACAAATTACAATGTATTTTCTTATTTATATATAAACAAAAAAAATGATCGAAATCGGTGGCTCAATAATTCCTCCAGCAGAACGAAAACGCATAGAAATACCAATAGCCCGCCTCCCAACTCAAACTCTTATTTCCTTAGCAGTTACAGTCATTAATGGGAGCAATGAAGGGCCGATACTTTGGTTAAGCGCAGCTATCCACGGCGATGAAATTAACGGCGTAGAAATTATTCGCCAAGTATTACAAAAAGTTTCTCCATCCCTATTAAGAGGTACCATAATTGCTGTGCCAATTGTAAATATATTTGGCTTCATCGAACAATCACGTTACCTACCCGATCGCCGCGACCTAAATCGTTCTTTTCCTGGTTCAAATAGAGGCTCTCTTGGCAGTCGTTTAGCCAAAATATTCATGGAAGAAATTGTTAGCAAATCAACCCACGGAATAGACTTACATACCGCCTCAGACCATCGCAAAAATTTACCACAAATTCGTGCTAACCTCCATGACAGTCAAACTTATGAATGTGCAAAAGCATTTGCAGCACCAGTAATGATTCATTCCCAAACCAGAGATGGCTCGTTGCGCGAAGCAGCTACAGAACATGGTATTCCTGTATTATTGTACGAAGCTGGAGAAGCATTGCGCTTTGATAACAATGCAATAAAAGTAGGGGTAGAAGGAGTGATGCGAGTAATGGCAGCTTTAAATATGTACCCAACAGAAACTTACACAGAAGCGCAACCAATTCTCCAAGTCAATGAAACTAGATGGGTGCGAGCTTCTCGGAGTGGAATTTTGCGACTATATGTCGAACTTGGTCAGAAAGTAACAAAGAAACAAGTATTAGGTGTAATTTCAGATGCTTTTGGAGAAACAAATACCACCGTTAATGCTCCCTGTGAAGGTCTGATCGTCGGTAGTTTACAAAATCCTCTGGTAAATCAAGGAGATGCGATCCTGCATATTGCGATCGTAGAGAATTCAACATTTTCTACTCAATCAGACTAATATAGCAATCCTATTTCAGTTATAAATTTTTGGTGGTGGTAGGTGGTAGGTGTTAGGTATTAGGTGGTAGGTAGAAGACAAAATAAATACATCTAAATTTTTCACAAATCCTGCACGGATTGCTATATTAGGCATAGGCGTGGAAAATAAATAAACCTTTTAATTAGATCGGCTCAGGAAAGATAAAGTCACCCTAAAAAATCCTTTTTCGTGCCTTTTTTGTAACAATATCTTACCTGTTGCCTCACAGGAGTGCGCAGTCCCTCTCTTGGTCAGCGACCAGGTGCGTCTGTCGCCGACGCGGGTTCTGACCGCTCACAGGAGTCGATTGGATATGGCGTTCGCGGAGCTTTGCGCCAGCAAACGCCATCCCACCCTACGGGAAGCTCCGCTTTACATGTTGCGCCAGCAAAACGACCGCTTGCGTCTGTCGCCGACGCGGGGTCGCACCGCTGTTGCCTACTTGCAAAAAATCTATATCTTTTTCGCAGAGGTCTATTAGATTCGGGTAAGCCTGCTTTAGGTTAGGCAGTTACTAACTTTCCCAACCTAGCTTGCTCCACAAAAACAAAAATCAACTTGTTGCCAACTTTGATTATTTGCGCCAACTTATAGCCTTTTTCTACCACTCCAAATACCTAATCCTACCGCAAAAACTAGCCCAGTAATTAAAGTAGGCTCTGGTACAGATGCGCCACCCTTATTTCCATTTGTGAATTTGCATTCAGTAGTTGAATTTTGACCAGACTGATATGTTTGAGTAAAAAATTGCGATAAGTTAGAACTCTCAGAATGGTTGTTATTCGTAGCCAAACTACTATTATCCTCAGTAGAATTTATAACAAAAGCTTTTGCCGACAACTTTTGAGAAAATCCTACACTCATAATCAAGCTAGCCAAACATACTTGTAAAAATTGATTTACTTTCATTAATTTATCCTCACTAAATCCTAAATCTTATCAAAATATCCAACTAAATCCAACTCCAAATAACAGGCAAAAATTTTCCTATCCAATTCCCAACCAACCACAACATATAACCCAAAACAAACACCGTATAAATAATACTTAAAGGCGCATAAATAGCTAAAATTGCTTGGTCAGAAGCAGTCTCAGGAGAAGGTTGACGACGGAATAAATCGAAATAAAATTCTAGCGAGCGCCTCCTCAAATTATTAATACCAGTCATCGCCACCAACAAATAATAACCATCAAAAGCATTCAACGGATTCAAATTTAACACCACCGTCAACAAAGCAGCACTCATCAACAAATAACTATTTTGCTGCCACACACTCTGGGGAGGAAAAGCTAATAATAACCACACCGCCAACGCCCAAATAATTACTTGTACAATTACCCCCGCTGCCACAACCAAAACTCTTTGTTTGCGTTTAATTAAACAATATTGGTCAGAAGTATTAGTATACATTCCCGGCATCAAACACATAAACAACAAACCAATTTCCGGCACAATACCGCCGAAATGTTTCAGAGTAAAAGCATGACCCAACTCATGCAAAAAAATTACCAACATTGTGGCAAAACCTAACTTTAATAAATTAGTCGGAGCCAAAGTTAAATCTCCCCAAACTTGTTGATGAGCCGACACAATATCAGTCGCATAAGCCAACCATAAAAAAACAGTTTGACTCATAAAAAAACACAAGAAAAAACCAAAAACAGCCGTCCAAACCCAACGGAACTTATCTATATTTTCTGCCAACCATTCATCAGGTTTAAACAACGGAACTTTGAAAAATAAAATTTGTGCCAAAGAAAACTTTTTCGGCGGAGGTTCGGTACCTTCTAACATCCCCGTTGCTGCTAACTTTTGTAACAATTGTTGAATATCTTGGAGAGTCAGGTCATATTTATTAGCAATGGCAGTTATCGGTTTTTTGCCTAACAGACAAATAACATTTTTATCAAAATTATCTACTTGGAGAAAAGTTGGATATTCAGGATTGCGTAATATCCAATACCCATCTGGATGTTGAATCCAATGCACCTCTGATTTAAGTTGCATAAAGCTTTTGTTGTATATTGATTCTCGATAATATCACTATTTTTTTAGTTAATCCCCTATTTTTGTAAAGTTTTGATGAAGTTACATTTGAATCATCTCAAGTTAACCGATAAAATACTGAGACTATTCATGTTAACTATTTAACCATTACTTTTGTGTGTTTTTTTGAGGCCAGAAATGTCAAAAAAAAATTATAAATTACCTTGACATCTAAAATACTATAACTTAAGGTATAAATTAATGAATTTAAAAAAAAAATTAGATAGGCAAACGACTAATTGATATTAGTCTTTTGTCTGATAGATATTAAAAATTAGCAATTATTGAGATTTTGATTTCAATGTTTGCGCTCGGAATTGATTGTCAAATTTAATCAAAGTAAATATCGTAAGGTGCAGATTATGGGTTGGTCATGGGGTAAAAAACAAAAGAGTAAAAATAAACTCAAAAATGGGAATGTCAAGCAACAGAAGAAACCTAGAAGCAAAACATTTATATTAGAAGAAATAATTAGTCCGAGTGGTGGTTTTTGTCCGATACCAATAGACGATTCATTTGTTTCAACTTGGCTACTTGATTCATTTACACAAGAAGAATTATTCGCTGCAATTTTAGGAAACAACCCCCCTATAGATATTACTAATATAGATATAGAAAATCTCTTTCAAGATTATTTTGAAAAAGTAGAAACATATTTTATCGAAAATCCCACTGTAGCAGATGGTTTTGATTTAGAAGACTTGTCTACTTGGCCGACTCTGGAGGCTCTGATAAATCCGGGGCAACCTGGTGTAGAAATACCCGATGTCGGTGGGGTGGTTGATACTTTACCACCTCCGGTAACTGTACCGATAGACCCGCCGAGAAATAACCATAACAAAGATTATGATTTCCCTCTGGAGAATCAACCGTTAGTGGGAGTTATCGATACTGGCTTTAGTGCGAATAATCCCGATCTTGATTATAGTCGGATAACTTTAGGTGGCGATCGCCTCGACAATGACAATAACCCACTGCTGGCCTCCGGGGAAGGAAACGAACATGGTAGTCATGTTTTGGGAATTATTGGGGCGACTCAGAATAATGGTATTGGTATTGACGGGATTAATGATGATGCACCTTTGTGGTTGGGGCGAGCGATCGGGTCTGGAGAATGGGCCGATTCGTTGCGAGAATTTGTCGATGATTTTAGGCAGTCGGGGAAAAAGAATGCGATCGCTAATTTAAGTTTAGACTTGACTCAGGCCGATAAAAATGGTATAATAACGACTCGTTATGAGTTGACACCTGAAGAGCGAGTGGCACTGGAATATGCCAGACAGAATGGAGTTTTAATTGTTGTAGCTGCGGGTAATGATGGGGATGTAATGTCGGTGTTGGGGCAAGCATCTCAGGAATTTGACAATCTGATTACAGTCGGTGCTGCTGATGGAGAAAATCGGGCAGCTTATTCTAGTTATGGTCATGGTTTAGATATTTTAGCTCCTGGTGGTACGGAATCAAATCCTTTGTTTTCTACTGTTGGGAATGGTTTGGGTACAATGGCAGGTACATCTGTGGCGAGCGCTCAGGTGACTGGTGCTGCGTCCTTAGTTTGGGCAGCAAATCCAGATTTGAGTTATCGTCAGGTAGTTGAAATTTTGAAATCTACCGCTGAGGATGTGCAGGCACCGGGATGGGATGAAGAGACTGGTGCAGGGTTGTTGGATATTGATGGAGCGGTGGAGTTAGCAAAAGTGACGCTGCCGCAGGAGTATGAAGTAGCTTCAATTATAACTCCTGAAAGCTGGAGTGGCGCGGGAGCGGTGACACCTGGGGAAAGGGCGGTAGCTACAGAATTTATGGGTAAGTATTATAAGTGGAGTCCGTATGTTATTCAGTCTGGGGATACTTTGAGTGGTATTGCTTACCGAACGATGGGTGGTGGTACTGCGCCATATTATAATTTTATTGCTCAGAGAAATGGTATTGCTAATCCTAACTATATTTACCCTGGTCAAAATATTTTAATTCCGCAACAGGTTGCTGCTCCAACTCCACCTGCTCCACCACCAATTATTCAACCAATTCAGTTTACAGAAGAGATCGATCCAATTGCTAAAGAGGCGATCGAAGAAGTTTATCAACAACAAAAAGCTAAATTAGGAGAAGCAACAAGTCAACCCGTAGATTTAGGTAATGGGTTTCTCAAACAAAATTTTGAAGGCGGTTATATTATTTGGAATGGAAATAAAGCGATCGCTTATATTACTGGACCTGGAACGCCAACTACACCTAAAAATGAACCTTTAGGGTTAAGTCAAGTAGGGTTTGACGGTCAGTCTACTCATCAAACCTATATCAATACTTTTAACCGCAATGGTGGTAGTGAAAAATTAGGATTCCCCATTAATAACGTACATCCTTGGGAAGAAGGTTATACTCAGGATTTTGATTGGGGTTCTGAGGGACGCGGGGCAATAATGAAAGCTCATGGCGAGGATAATTCTTACTGGGTTGGTGGGAAAATTTGGGATAAATTCTTAGATATTGGCGGTGCAGGATATCTCGGTTATCCCACAACTGATGCGGTCTCAGTTTCAGGCGGTTTAGATAATAGTGGTGGTAAAGTGCAGCATTTCCGAGGTGCTGAGGGAATTGCCACAAAAATTTGGCTGTCGCAACATGGAGCGCATCCGACCTGGGGAGCGATCGGCGGACGTTATGACTCAATGGGTGGTCCGGGGAGTTGGTTAGGTTTCCCCACCAGTGCTGAACATGGAATTGGTGATGGTTGGGTAAAGCAGGATTTTGAAGGTGGATATATGCTTTGGCATCCTCAACAGGGAACAACTGTTTATAATACCACAATAATTGATACTTTACCTCCCGATAGTGGTAATGGCAGCACCGGAGAATGGAACGTTCAATTCTGGAATAACAAAAATTTGTCTGGCACTCCCGCTTGGACTCGAACAGACCCCCCTGGAGAATTGCGCTTTCATGCAGGTACGGGTGCGCCTCCCGATACTAGAGGTGTTAGTGAGAATAATTTCTCAGTTCGTTGGGAAACTGCCAGTGATTTTGAGGGCGGTTTCTACCATTTTAAAACAAAAGCTGATGATGGAATGCGAATTTATGTTGATGGGGTTTTAGTTAATCAAAAATGGGGAGCGGTGAATGCTTGGGAGCAACATGATGCTTATATTGCCATTCCTGAAGGCAAACATGATATCCGCATTGACTATTTTGAAGCAGGTGGTGTAGCAGGTATCACTTCTCTTTGGGAACCCACAGAATTTTTAGCAGGATATACAGGTGATTTCCGCCCCGTTGGTTTTGACGGTACATCAGTGCATGGTACTTTTGTTGGTACTTATCAACGCAATGGTGCTATAGAGGAACTAGGTTATCCCATTAATAATGTGCATCCTTGGGAAAATGGTTATATCCAAGATTTCGAGGGTGGTGCAGCAGGTAGAGGCGGAATTATGAAAGCTAATGGGGAGTCAAATTCCTATTGGGTAGGTGGGAAAATTTGGGATAAATTCTTCGGTATTGGGGGTGCTAGATATCTCGGTTATCCTACAACTGATGCTATCCCAGTTCCAGGTGGTTTAGATAATAGTGGTGGTAAAGTGCAGCATTTCCGAGGTGCTGAAGGTATTGCTAGTAAAATCTGGCTCTCCCAACATGGGGCACATCCAACTTGGGGAGCGATCGGCAACAAGTACGATAAATTGAGCGGGCCTTCTAGTTGGCTGGGTTTCCCCACCAGTGGCGAATATTTCATCAAGGGCGGTTGGATCAAGCAGGACTTTGAAGGGGGCTATATTCTCGCCCACCCCAACCACGCTCCCATCGCCTACGATACAAAAGCGATCGACACCTTGCCTCCCGATAGTGGTAACAGCAGTACCTCCAACTGGCACGCCCAATATTGGGATAACAAGGGATTGACTGGTTCTCCCGACTGGTCACAATACGAAGACATGAGCGACTTGCGGTTCCACGCAGGAGGTGGTGCCCCAGTGGGGACGCGGGGGATCGAAGCGGATACCTTCGGGGGCCGCTGGATTACTACTAGCTATTTCGACGGTGGCATTTATAACTTCATCAACCGGGCTGATGACGGGGTGCGGGTTTACGTTGACGGCCAGTTGATTATCGACAAATGGAAGGATTCCCCTTTTGAAGAAAAGCGGGCTTATGCTGCCATTGAACCGGGCTATCATCAGGTGATGGTGGAGTATTACGACAACCGTTTTAGTGCGGCCAATCACCTGCGCTGGGAACAGCCCAATACTCCCGACCAGTGGGCAGTCGAGTATTTCCGGGGCAAAGACTTGAATCCTGACAACCTTGCTGGTCATCGCGGTGGCGGAACCGATTTTATCAACAAGCTTTGGGGAAGCGGAACGGAACCAGGAATTCCTGTCGGCAACGATAATTTCTCCGATCGCTGGACGACGACCCGCTATTTTGACGAGCCGGGGGTCTACGAATTTAACAGTCAGGCGGACGATGGCATCCGGGTCTGGGTCGATGACAAATTGGTGATTGATAAATGGCACGACCAAGGGTTTATTACTAATAAAGCGCTGGTTTCTCTCGACGAGGGTTATCACCAAATTCGGGTGGAACATTACGAAAATAAATGGTCTTCGGCTCTCGATTTCGATTGGAAAAAAGTGGCCGGACAGCCCAATGGTAATGACGGTTGGCTGGAACCTTGGGCCGTGGAATATTTCAATAATCCCGACTTGCAGGGCGCACCTGTGTTGACTCGCTTAGAAAACCCGGTTGGAGAGGGGGGGATGACCGTTCCCGACCTCGACGGCGGATTCAACTCAGACTGGGGCAAGGGGAGTCCCGATGCTTCTGTCAATTCCGATAACTTCTCTAGTCGGATGACCACTCACCGTTATTTGGAAGAGGGAACCTACAAATTTAATCTCAAGGGAGATGATGGCATTCGGGTGTATATCAACGGCGAGAAAGTAATAGACCGCTGGGATAACCCACCTTTTGGGACCCCCCACGCAGAAGAAATTATTCTGCCGGAAGGCTTGCACCGGATCGAGGTGGAACATTCAGAAAACTACGGACTGGCTTATGCAGGTTTAGATTGGAACTTCTTAGAAAAGCAATCAGACTTGCAACCAGGAGCCACAACAACAGGGGAAAATCAACCAGAGATACTCGCCACTTATGAAGATTTAGTTGCAGAATTTGGCGCAAGTGCGATTGGAGTTCCCATCACACCCTTAACTACTGAATATGATTCACCACAACCACCTCCAGGGGGGTTTGCTCCAACAGTCGTTTTCACAACTGGACAAATCCAAGAATTTCGAGGTACTAACGGTCGTGGTGCTATTCTCAAAGCCAATAATAGCCCTGCTACTTATGTCTTTGGCAAACTCTGGGATGCTTTTCAAAATATGGGAGGTACGAAAACTTTAGGTTATCCATTGTCGTCGCAAAATGATTTAGCTAACGGTGCTTCCGAGTTGGAGTTGGAAAACGGCAAATTATTCTGGGCGCCGGGAATGACAAATCCCACCTATTACGAATATGCTCAGGCTGAACCCAAGACCCTGACAATTCCGGCGGACGCTTGG
>JBARXI010000330.1:0-13794 GCA_049647275.1 Microcoleaceae cyanobacterium | reverse complement strand
TTCAATTTCTGACAGAAAAAAGTTAAATCTGAGCGAATATTTTCAGACTTACCGACAAAATCAACTCCTACTTTATCGTTGATTGTCTAAAAATTCCAGCTATTTTTTACGGATAAATTAGTATACTTATTTTTCAGCCAGTTACCAAATTTAATAGATTTGTCTCGACAGCTAAAATAGTACCGATAGATAGCTCTATCAAAAGGATTTATTTCAAAGCAAAACTTATAATAATTATTCCAAATCTCTGGCTCTATTAGATTTTTCATTTCGCTGGCAGTTATATGATTAAAATATTTTTTGTATTCTTTTCCTTGGCTGTCACAATCTAGATAATTTTGCGGTCTGTCTTTTTCCCAGAAGTTTTCTGATAGCTTCATCTGTAAAGGAAATCGGAGTGATTATGTCATTATCCCCACAAAATATAGATAGATAAATCTCAATTGATGTACCAGTAATCTTAGATGTTTTAAGGAAAACAAATTTATATTTGTGGGATATTATCATGATGAAAAGAGAAAATTAGAAAAGTCATCCAATCGAGCGATCGCTTCATAAATACAGAACCATATTTCTACTTTCAAAAAGCAGAATTTTTCTCATCTTTAAATAGAGAAGGTATCCTGAACTTTTATCTTAACTCAATCCTCACTCCAAAAGTATTATTTATAAGTCAACTATGGCTGCTAGTTCTCCATAATCACTTTCTTTAAAAAATTAGTGTCAGACATTTTTTTTACTTCAACTATTCGGAACATGAGCAGCAATTTTTAAACCTTCTGGATTATAAACTTCCAAAGGAATCTTGGCATTATTACTAATAGCCTCCAAAGCTACCTGTAAAGTTTTCAAATGTTTCTCTAATTGAGTACGACTTTTATCATCCTTATTACCTTTTACCTCTTTAGCAGTTTTCTTAATTTTATCCAGATAATCATCCGTTAACCGGACAGTAATTAGATCGTAAGTAACACTATATTCACAAATTTTCGGATTTCCCTTACAAGTCTTACTTAAATCTTGACGAGCTTTAGTTAATGTTGATAATAAATTCTGGTTAGATTCTGCTGCTTTTAGAGCAGTATCATAAGATTTAATTAGAGGTTTTGCCTTCGCAGCATAAGCAGAATTAGTCGGTACTTCTTCAGCAGATTTTACAGCCCTTTGCCAATATTCTGCAGCCTCTTTCCAATTATCCCTATTTTCAAAAACTTCTGCTTGTTTAGCATCAGTAATAGCCCGATTATAAGCCTCCTCTCCAATTTGTTCTAAAATTATCCGCTCTTCAGCAACTCGCATTTTTTGTTCATACTGAGGAATCAGATTTTTTGCTTCTAAATAAGCACTTGTTTGTGGAGGAATAGACGCAACCTTTTCCCAAGCATCTTCCCAATTTGCATATACATTTTCCCAACTTTCTGCAAACTGAGCGATAATTTCTCTAGTTTCTGCTAACTGGGCTAATTTTTTAGCAGCAATTAGTTTTTGAGTTGCTTCTTCCTCCGTAGTTAATCTACCTTTAATCGCAACTAAATATTTACGATATTGCTGTAATTTATTCTTAGCAAAAGGGTAAGAATTACTATCCTCCGGCACTGTTTCTAATAAAGCGATCGCCTCTTGCCACAAGGACTGAATTTCTACCCAATCTCCAGCAGGGAGTGGCAAACCTTTACTATTTTGAGCAGCTTGTTGACCTTTTGCTAAAGCTTTTCTAATTGTCTCTAAATGTTGAATATCTGTCTGATAATTTGAATTTAAATGTTGTGCTTCAAAGTAACGGATTGACCAAAAAGGAATTTTCTCTAAATCCGCACTTGCTGCTTCTAACTTTTCTTGTGCTTCTTTTGGAGCCAGAGAATTTTTCACATTTTTAATTTTTGTAAGTGACTGTTCATTTAATTCTCTTGCTGTTGGTATAATCATACATTTCCCAATCACACAAGGTCGAGTTATCGCATAAAAACAGCCTAATAAAATTGCCAAACTCAAACTAGCGCTGAGAAGTTCCACCTGAGAAAAAGTGCTCAGTTTAATATTTGATTCTGACTCATGAGATATTTGTTTAGAACCAGAATTTTCCCTATTTTTTGGAAAACTTTTTGGAGCCAAATCCAAATCTTCCGCATCAAAAGGATTATCTAAATCGTCAAGTAATTTAGGCGTAATATTTATCTCTGAATTTTCACCTTTTTCACCAGGCAAATATTTAGCTTCTGCCTCACTATTTTCAGAATAATTATTCTCCTTACTCTCCAACTCTAATTTCTGAGATATCTCCTCCAAATCTTCTAAATCAAAAGGATTATCTAAAGATTCTAAAAGCGCTGGTGTAATATTAATTTCAGAATCTTCTATATTTCCATCAACCCATTTCGGCATAAAAGTCAACCTTGACTCCTCTAGCCGACCTTTAGTAAAAAAAGAATGATAAGAGTATGGATATATATGCCCCTCCAAATTCAAACAAATCCCTACTTTATCAATTGATTCCAGTTGTTGTTTTTGAACTATACTTTTTAACTTACCAATAGTTTTTTCTCTATCTATAACAACATTAGCCGGATGTTCATAAATCACCAGTAATGTTCCCGCCTTCAAATTGCACTGAATTTTACAAGCATCATTTGAATCATGCAAAGATTGCCAGATAGTTTGCAATTTATCTTCTAATACTTGTGGATTAATATTTCTGACTGCTGTTGTCATTTTTCCCTTGATAATCTTGATTATTTATTAGTTAATTTATTTTTTTTGTGACTATGTAATTAAATTTAAACTCATATATTCTAGCTATATAAATCTTATTTTAATTGTAATCTAGTCTAGATTGGTGATATTTTAGCAAATCTCCTATGGCCAAAAAACCATAATTTCCCGTAGCCACAGCGAGAGTAAACAAAGCTAAACATAATTGTAGGGGATGCCTGGTTCCTTGTTTTCGCCGAGAGTCGGGCATTTCCTCAAAAGCTCTAAGAATAGCTACTTCGCTCATTTATTCAATTTGACTCCTTATTAACATACGTATCATAGCATTTAGAACAAAATAGCCCTGGACTATTTTCGACAAATTGTCAGAGACAATTTTGACATATGCATCAAGATTAATGTCAAGAACTAATCACTTATATTGACTTATCACTACATATACAGGACTACTGATTTTTTAAGTTTATGTAAAGACTTGAGATTTTATAGCAATGTGCGCTGGCATATTTACAAATTACAAGAATTGTCCAATAGCTAAAAGCCTTATATGATCAGTTTTTCATTCCCCCTGTTGCCTGTTGCCTGTTGCCTGTTGCCTGCGCACAGCGCTATAACTTAAATTTAACCAAAAAACAGAGTACGATATACTTGGATTAATTAAGTAGGTAGGTCTAATTAAACGTAAAAAAAAATTGTAGGAACGGGTTTAGTCAAAAGTCTTACTATATAAGCAATTTAAGCGTCACAAGCAGGCCTGCCTGAGTTGTATTTATTCATGCCCACCTACTTATTTGCTGTTTTTCTGATTAATTTTCGATGAATCAAAGAATGAGTGACTGGCAAGTGCAGCCTGAAAGCAACTTCAAAATTGACCAAGGCGATCTTGGTTTTGAATTAATAGCCATGCGTGAGATATTAAAAGGTGAATTAGTTATGGCTGTTTTTTATCGTTTAGCAGATTTTCAAACTAGACATACGTTCGAGATCGATGACAAAAAACATGTAATCTGTCCGGTTGTTGAATACATAAACCATTCTTGCGATCCTAATTGTGGTCTAATTTTCGATACTTATAACAGTACCTTCAATGTCATATCTATAAGAGCAATTAGTATAGGTGAGAACTTAACTATAGACTATTGCACGTTTGAAGAATCTATTAAATATATGCCTACTCAGTGCTTATGTGGAGCTAAAATCTGCAGAGGTTCAATCAATGGTTTTTCTGATTTATCAATAGAAACAATAAAGAAATATTCACCTTTTATTCCTACTTATATTAAGAGAAAATATAACATTAGAGATAGTGATATTTTCCCATCTTTTACCCTAAATCCGTCAGGAATAGCTTATGAAAAAGTAGCTGAAAGAATTGTATCAAAAAAACCGATATTTGTTAATGATATAGAATCTTTATCATTTAATATTCAGACAGTTTTAATGTTGACTAAAAGTTTTCAAGCAACAAGAGTATCTATTCGATTAGTTCTCCCAAAGTCATTTTATCAAGTAGCAATTGATTATCTTTCTAGTAAAGGCTTCAAAATCGAAGCAGAAATCTGCCTTGATGAGAAATTTTCAGATCACGTCATTATTTATATAGGGCGCAATGAATTTAATAGAATTTCTGCAAAATATATCTTATCCGAGCAAGAAAAATTATTAAAGCTAGTTTTATCTGGTGAACAGTTATCACCTTCTGAGATAAAATCTCGCCTTGCTACAAGACCTTACAAAGTCGAACTGCTTAAAGATAAAGTAAGTGTTACCGATCGAAATCTGATACTCAATATGCATCAAGAATCTTTACCTAGATATCAACAATATGATTTTAGTCGTAAATTGGATGCTATGTTGTCAGATCCAGAAACTTATACTATTGCAGTGGTTAGAGGAGTAGAAGATAAGTCCATTCATGCATTTTGTAATATTGAACATACAAGTATTAGTCTGGGTAATCATAGAGTGCTAAGGCTTGCAGAGTTTGATAACTGTGTTAAGTCACAAGCTAAAGATGCTCCTAATAGTCTGGCTGTACATCTAAGATTATCATTAGCTTTGGATGCGTTTTCTCAAGGTACCAATCTTTGTTTTAGTGAAAGCAGAGCAGCAAATGGAGGTATTAATGGTGCAAATCATCGGCTAAGTATGAAGTATTGTGGAACACTCGCACAAGCTATTGACATAACAGGGCCTAACGATATAGATATCGTAGATATGGATACACAGAGAAGATACGAAGATCTAAATGTATGGTCATTAACTCCCAAGGTTCTAGCCATTTATTAGAGCATCGACGTAATTCCCGTGTCTAGACTGACTGTAACTCATTTTTTCAACCAGAAAATATTTTTGGTGGGGCTTGATAGTCCAAGCTAAATTTTTTCCTTACCTTTACTCTGCTTACTTAAGTATATCCCAGCTAAAACTAAGAAAAAGGCTATCCAATTTAGAGGGGTTAATGCTTCACTAAAAATTAACCAAGCAAAAATAGCAGTTAGCAAAGGTTCGAGCAACAAGAATAGGGTCACAAAGCCAGAAGAGAAGCGTTTAAGGTTGTGAATAAGTAACCCATGCCCTAATATTTGACAAAGAAGACCTAGAGCAATAACCGTTAACCAGGTTGGCCAGGTACTTGGAAAAACTTGCTTTTCGGTGGTTAGTGTTAGACAAAGGGTAAAGCATCCGCTGAAAAAGCATGACCATAAAAGTATTGTGGTTGTCGAAAATTTGGAGCGGAGATTCTCTTTAATTAGGTAATTTGCTGCATAAAAGACAGCAGATAGCAAAGCTAAAAAATCCCCCCCAAGGGAATGAGCATCAGCTTGAAAATCTCCCCATCCAATGGTGATTACTCCAATTAAGGCTAAACCCATTCCTAATAAAAACTTAAAATCGAAGTTTTGAGATAGAAATAGCCATCCTCCTAATACTGCAAATATGGGAGTCAGGTTATGAAGCAAGTTTGAGTTGGCTACATTGGTTTGAGTTAAAGACCATGCCCAGAAAAAAAGTGCTAAAGTTCCTAGTATAGAAGAAAGAATAAAGTCACCCCAATCTTTTAATCCAATGTTTTCTTGGAGCTTTGTTAAACTAGCAATCCTCAAACTTTGAATTTGATCCCACAGATACAAAACAATAAAAGCAATTAAATAGCGATTAAAAATTGTGGCTGCTGGGCCTAGTTCATTTTCACTGAGTCGAATGAAAATAGCAGCGAAGGATAATATAAAAACTCCTACTAGCAATGATGGTATAGCTAATTGAAAGTCTAGAGATTGAGTGTTTTTCTCTATTAGCTTATCTTTTTTTGTTAGCATTATGTTTTTATAAATTTGATAAACGAGTCTTTGTTCTTTGTAGGTAGGATTGGCGATCGCTACTTTTGCCGGAAATTGCCAGAGATATTGATACTAGCAATCAGCTCCTACTTCCTAAACTAAACCTAACTCCCGTTTCAATAAATTAATAGAATCTATACCAATATAATTTTCAATACATATAATTTGTGGTGGGCGAATAATATCTTCCCTATTTTTTTGTAAGGCAGCTTTAACTTTAGTATCGCTAAATTTATCACAAATAATTATTTTAGCTGCCCGCACCATAGCATCAATTTTGTGGGTTTTTTTCTGTTTAGCAGTCATGACATTTACGTCATATCCACGCAAGCTGTAAATAATTACTTCTGCAGCTTTTAGTAGACCAGAACTGAGACTAACTATAAAACTGTGTTACATAGAAACACAGTTTTATAGCATTTTTTTGTCAAATAGACATCACCAATAATAAAAAATAAAATCAATTATCACACTCTTATTTATCAATTATTCCCCTCCACGGTCGGGGTTAGGGGTGGGTTCCCTACTGCCTACTGCCTACTCCCTACTCCCTATGCATGGAGGAGATGTCTAATTAGTATCATTTGTCAATCATACAAAATCCTGTCCATAGGTTTCTTGAAAGCAAACCTGACTCAAAGAAAGACGTCCACCATATTTTTTAAAAGGTTCAGCAGCATAACCCAAAGCCACCAAACAACAAACATCTACTGACTCTGGAATATTAAACGCCTCCTTCACCTGAGATGTCACAAAACCTTCCATCGGACAACTATCAACCCCAAAACTACTAGCCACCACCATAACCTGAGAAACTGCCAACATTACCTGTCGATTTATCCAAGCTTCCACAGACTCAAAACAAGGACGGTTTTCAAACAATAGAGGAATAGCCTTTTCCATATAATCAGCATAACCATCATTAACCGCTCCATTTTCTCTACCAAGAGAAATTATAGAATTAATATAATCTGGTTCACAGACCCGGCGATCGCCACAGCAAATCAATACCACTGGAGCTTCTCCCACTTGGCGCTGATTAAAAGCACAAGCTTTAAGTTTATTCCTATTTTCTTGTTCTCTAACCACAATAAAACGCCAAGGTTGTAAATTATAGCCAGATGGTGCCATAGTGGCCAAGCGTAGAATTTCTTCTACAATTGCATCGGGGATGACGTCTGGTCTAAATGCACGGGCCGATCTACGTTTTTCAATGGCTTGTTTTAAATTTACAGAAGGTTCCATAATCTTGATTTTTCTGATGAGTGATTTTATCTTTTAATTAAGTAAATATTAGGTATAAAACTACCACAGGATTTATTAATTAAGGTTTAAAGCTTCTACAGTCGGGATAAAAAAGAAAACATTTTCCTTTTAGTCAATCTTCGGGTTTTTAAAAAGAGGTAAAACCCCGATCGCCTTTTTTGCTTAATGACCTAGTAGTTAACCCAAACCTAACTCTCGTTTTAATAAATTAATTGATTCAGTACCAATATAGTTTTCACAACAGACAATTTGTGGTGGACGGATAATATCTTCTCTAGCGGCTTGTAAAGCTGCTTTAACCGTACCAAAACTAGCTTGGTCACAAACAATTGTCCTGGCCGTGCGTACCATAGCATTAATTTTATAAGTTTCCACCAGTTGGGCAGTCATTACTATGACTTCACCTCCGCGCAAGCTATGAATAATCACTTCTGTAGCCCGCAATAGGCCAGAACTTAGACTGACAAGGCCGAAGTAACTCCCCTTAGGTAAGTTATTTACCAATTGGATTTCTTTAGCATAATCATATATATCAACTGGTATAACCCGAACAGATTTTGGAGCAGCAATTTCTTCAGCTTGCCCGATGAAATAGCGACTTGTTACTACCGTTCCTAAAGTGACTTGCTCTATGGTTTGACTTAATTCTTCCAAAGGCACTAATTGAACATTTAATGGCTTTAAAGCAGGTTCCAACTCTCGGACCATCAACTCTCCAATACCAATATCGTAAGATGGAGCTGTTACTAATACCCTAGCGCTAGAACGTAGTCGCCAATCAATCTCACTCAGGAACATTTCCCTGGCTTCGTTGAGGTTGCAGCCCAGAGAGAGCAATTCATCTAAGCTACGTTTAACGACATTACCTGCTTCTGGATACTTATCATAAGTTGGAGATGTTAAATTTGACCCTCCCTCATGGCCTTGGGCTTTGACATAAATACCCGAACCTGCCAAAGCTTCCACAAGACCAGTATCTTCTAATTGACGATATACTTTACTTATGGTATTACGATGTAAACCAGTTTGCATGGCAAGCTGTCGGGTACTGGGTAATCTATGTCCAGGGGGAAACTGGCGGGAGGCGATCGCAAACCGAATTTGATTAAATAATTGGTTTGACGCGGGAATATCACTATCTATTTTAATCTGAAACTGAACCATCATAGCCTCCAAAGGTTACTGCGACCATAGCAAAGCTTGGTCGTATGGGGAATTTGGAGTCAGCACTTAGTGGACTCCTCTGAAACTTTCCGCTAGAATCAAAAGTAACTAGCGGAATCTGCTCATGTTGTTGACTCAAACGGTTAGACTCAAGCTGAATAAATCCGAAAAAGAGATATTGACCAATCTGTGTCATTTGTCAAAAAACTTATTGAATGTTGGGCTTTACACAATTCGTCAATACTAATTCTCCAAGATTTATAGTGACATAAACAAAAAAACTCTTGCCAAGTCAGATATTTATATATTAATTATTTGGGTTCACCCTATTTGAATAATTAACTAATACTAACTAAATCTTAATATATAACAATGTAAAATCATTTGTAAAAAATTCAAAAGTTCAAACTATTACACTCTGTTTCTTATTAAGCTGTTTCCTAATTCCCAGATATTTTCTGCACAACCCAAATAGGACTACTATATACCAATTCAAAACAGTCTATTTCATCGGTTGTAGCTAACACCTATCTAGAAAAAAATTTATGACTAAAATAGACATATGGTGATAATTCATCTAAAACCCTTGTGAAAAGGTAATTAAATCTTGATTTCAACTCCTAGGTGTAATTGAAAAAGTAGTTGAAAGCAACTTAATTTATCTAGACGTTATTATTGATTTTTGACCTAATGATATAAAAGTAGCTTGACGATCGACTAGAATTAATTAAGATTGGGAATCTTTATAGTCACTGGTTCGCTGAATTTAACAAAAAATCATTATGACAGATTTAGAAATCCGTACAGCTAACGTTAAAGTCTCCAACGGAGACCTAGAAATATCATCCTATCTAGCACAACCAGTAGGAAAAGGTCCATTTCCAGGAGTAATCGTCATTCAGGAAATATTTGGGGTCAATGCTCATATCCGAGAAGTAAGCGAAAAAATTGCCAAGGAAGGTTATGTAGCGATCGCCCCCGCCATTTACCAACGTCAAGCTCCAGGTTTTGAAGTGGGCTACACTGAGCAAGATTTGAAACTAGGCCGTAAATACAAAGAACAAACCAAAGCCTCCGAATTACTTAGCGATATTCAAGCCACTATCAACTATCTCAAAACATTACCCACTGTCAAAGGAGACAAATTTGGTTGTACAGGTTTCTGCTTCGGAGGGCACGTTAGCTATTTAGCTGCTACTTTAACAGAAATTCAGGCCACGGCCTCTTTCTATGGAGCTGGCATTGCTAACAGCACACCCGGTGGCGGTTCTCCTACTATTACTCAGACTTCTCAAATTAGTGGTACTATCTATTGTTTCTTTGGCACAGAAGATTCTCTTATTCCCATAGAACAAGTAGACCAAATAGAAGCAGAGTTGAAAAAACATCAGATTAAGCATCAGGTATTTCGTTACAAAGCAGACCACGGTTTCCTCTGTGACCATCGTGAAAGTTACAACCCTGAAGCTGCTGCAGATGCTTGGGTTCAAATGAAGCAATTATTTAATCAAAAATTAAAATAGTTTACTAAAACTAATTGGAATTTTCCACTCTGAAAACCCCACAAATTAGCTATATTTAAGTAGCTAGCGTGTTTTTTTTATTGTATATGAATCCCGAATCAAAGAGCTCTCAAGAAAGCAAACAATCATTTTCAATGGATGATTTTGCCAAAGCCCTAGAACAACCTCAGTATGATTATGAATTTAAAAAAGGACAAATCGTTACAGGAAAGGTCTACAGCTACGAATCAGAAGGTGTCTACATTGATATAGGGGGTAAATCTTTGGCCCTTTTACCCATGCAAGAAGCTTTCTTGGGAGTAACACAAGATTTATCGGAAGCGCTGCCTTTGGAGCAAGAACGGGAATTCTTGATTATCCGCGAACAAAATGCAGAAGGAGAAGTGCTTGTTTCTGTCAAGCAGCTAGAAATTAATCAAATCTGGGAAAAGTTGGCAGAGCTAGAAACTGGTGGTCAGTCTTTCCCAGTTCGAGTAATTGGTACTAATAAAGGTGGGGTGACGGTGGATATAGAATCTTTACGAGGTTTTATTCCGCGGTCACATTTATTGCAACGGGAAAATTTGGATTCATTGATAGACCAACTATTGACTGTTAATTTTCTGGAGCTAAATCAAGATAAAAATAAAATTGTCTTGTCTCAACGTTTGGCTGCTCAATCTGCTGGTTTCAGTCAGTTAACAGTGGGTCAGTTAATTGAAGGAAAGGCTGTTGGTATTAAACCTTTTGGTGTGTTTGTAGATTTAGAAGGCATAACTGGTTTACTTCATATTACCCAAATTAGTCAAAAACGGATTGATTCTTTATCGACAATTTTTGCCGTGGGTAATGTTATTCAAGCAATTATTGTTGATTTGGATGAGGGTCGCAAGCGAATTTCTCTTTCGACTAAGGTTTTGGAAAATTACCCAGGGGAAATGCTGGAAAATATGGAGGAAGTTATGCAGTCTGCAGATGCTCGTGCAGAAAGGGCGAGAAAGGCTTTGCCACAGTTACAGTAAGTTTTTGCTGTTTTGGTTAAGGTTATTATTTTTTAATGCTGAATAAGTTTTCTGCTTATTCAGTTACTTTTTTATTTTAGGGCTTGATGATTAACTTTCAAAGCCTCTCTATTTCAATAATTTAGCCTTTTTTAGGCGAAGGGTGTGCAAGCTTTTAGGAGCCAAAAACTGAAAATACTCACATTTTCAGCAAACCTAGGGGAAAAAATCAAACATACTATAATTCTTCCTACCTCCTCTTTCATCCATATTCCTCCTTGAGGTCGTCAATCCGACGGTGCCCCTAGCTGAGGAGGTGACTCGGTGACTCCTACACCAAGCCATATTTTAATTTTTATCAATATGGAATGGTAGGAAAAAGAGAGTACAATTATTAATTTTATTGATACGGTTTTTGAGCAAATAGTTTCAGAAAATCCTACTTTCTTTACCGATTAGAGCGGTTTATAGAGCTGGTGCGGAAATAAGTAATGTTTTAGAAGACAAATTTGTTGACATAATCAAGCAGCAAGAAAAAGTTATTGAAGTGGCTGGCGCTCCTAAAGGGTCAACTAAAAATCTCTACGATATTTATTTTATATATGAGTTTTCACGACAGGTGTAAGAGCTAGTTTGGATAGATATCAAAGCCATCAATGCAGCTTATAAAGACAGTAATCCAGATATGGGAACGTACAAATAATTACCGATTTTGAAAAAAATCAGTAATTATTTTGTTGTTTATTTTCAACTAGCTTATATTATGAATGAAAAAGGTCTGATATTTGTAGAAACTCCGGCGGGTCAGATGGTTAATATTTTTCTGTTGAAAGATATTAATGCTACTTTTCGGATTCAGCCAAATAATCAATTACAGGGTAATTATGCGACTCTTCCTCAACATCTAAGTTTCACCGAATTTATTGATTTACTCAAGGATAAAGTACAAGCATCTTTAATCAGAAAGCAGCAATAAATAGAGATATAAATGAATAAACTAGAAGCCGAACAAAGCCATGTTAAACAAGAAGTGAGAAAGACTCTATTTCGCTAACTTCTTGATTGGTAAATTTTAGTTATTGGCAAATCAGGTTATCAACTTTATTTTTATCTATAGGGTTAATACTAATAACTTTATCAAAAAATCAGCTTTTTTATCTAGCCAAAAAGGTAGTCTTTTCAAATGGCTGACTTTGATTTGAGGCTATTACTTGGGATTTTTTCCGATCGTATTCATCTGTGTCCTGCTTTGTGCCAACTGGTATTACTATAAGTCATCCATAAGTTTTTACATTCTTGTATTATTTGACTCCAGTACGAAAATTTTTACTAGGGTAAGTCTAATGGTAGTCTATACCATTTTGCGATCGCACTCCCACTCACTAATCCTCCTTTTCATCTTAATAAGCACCTACGCAGAGCGAATCATTTGTTATCAATATACATCAAAATTGGCTGGGAAGCAAAAATCCTGTATTTATTACATATCAAGACTTATAGCGTGTATTAAAAGATTGCTAATAGAGGCGCGAAATCACTATTTTTAGCGAAAATTGCTCCCTAAATAGCTAAGTTCAACTTTTTTTGTCAAAATCAGTTTAAATTACAAATTGATCGAGCAATAAAATATAAGTTTAACTAATATATATTTTTCATAGTGGTATAAAAAATAGTATAGATATGTACTTAACTCTAAACAATCTTACAAATAGGAGCTTTCAGACGACTTATACCAATTCTCAACAACTTTGCTATATTTTAATTTTCTATTTCTAAATACTATTTATTGACGTGATGCCAGTATTTAATAACTTTTGTTCTTTGGATGCTGATTTTTGCAACTTTCCAAACGTAGCATTGTTTTTAATAAATGTTATTAAATAGATAAGTAAAGTTAAATAATTGACGAAAAACTTATCTAAGTTGTTAAAACCGAGTCAATAGGGTTTGTAGAAACTTCTACAGGTTAAATGGTTAATATTTTTCTGTTAAAAGATATTAATGCTACTTTTCGGATTCAGCCAAACAATCAATTACAGGTTAATTATGCTGCTCTTCCTCAACGTCGAAATTTAACCGATTTTATTTATTTACTCAAGGATAAAGTACAAGCATCTTTAATCAGAAAGCAGCAAAAAATTGAGAGATAAATTAATAAATTAGAAACCGAATTTAGGAATTTTAAACAAGAGGTGAGAAAGACTCTATTTCGCTAATTTCTAGATTGGTAAATTGTAAGTGTTCGTAAATCATATAATCAATTTTATTTCTATCTATCGGGTTAATACTCATAACTTGCTCGAAAAATAGATTTTTTTCATCCAGCCAAAAAAGAAATATTCTCAAATCACTGACTTTAATTTGAGGTTGTTGTTTAAGATTTTTTCTAATCACATTCATTTGATAAGCCAGATATAAATATAACTTAGAATTTAGTAAACGCTCTGTATAAATTAAAATATTTTCCCACTCTTCCTTCCTAAAATTAGAATAAATTGGGGTTAATATATATCTACTATTATTTGCCATAAACTTTTCATTAGTAAATTTAGTAATTAAGCGATTACATGACCGTCTAATCAAGATTTCAGGAGATTGATACAGCAGTTTTCTAAGTTATGAAATACATATATTGACGATTTTAGGGTGATGGGGTGATGGGGTGATGGGGGTTCAGCAATTAACAATTAACAATGAACAATTAATAATTAATAATTACCCCCGATTAAAATCAGGGGATTGACTAAATTGACTAAAAGAAAAGTTTTTGATTTATCCCCTATCCAAGGGGAGGCTTCAAACCTGAATTGT
>JBARXI010000329.1:0-7536 GCA_049647275.1 Microcoleaceae cyanobacterium | reverse complement strand
GCTTCCTCATCAAAAGCATCAACCGCGATCGCAAATATCCCGACTTCTGAAGAAAGGCGAACAGCTTTTTTAAAACATTCCATCAGCAAAACCTTACCTAATCCTCGACCCTGCATTGTTTTATCTACAGCCAACTTCCCTACTCTCATTGCTGGCAAAGGATAACGAGGCAATCCTTGGCGATAAGTTTCCGGCAAAGATTCGCGCTTAATTTCAGCCATACTAACAGAATAATAACCGACAACATTACGATTTTCAGTTTCGGGAATGGCTATAAATGTCGTCGCAATTCCTTTCCTATGGCTTTGCCTGGCGTATTTTTTCAGGTACTCATTTAAGTCAGAGTTTCCGCAGTCAAAATTATCTCTATTGACGCTGCCATCCAAAGGCAAAAAAATCCAACTCATAACTACCACTTCCCATACTCTTGCTGATGCTGGTTAATTGCTGCCTTCAAAGCTTTGTTAGCAACGGGTGGATTCAAAATTGCCGATTCTATTATTTCCCAGTCGCGATCGCTCGCCACAATTGCTTCTGGTTCAAGTATTTCCTTGGTTGCAGCATCAAAAGCAAGTTGCAGTAAATACTCGCTGACAGTCAAACATCTCAAAGCAGCCGCCTTTTCTAAAAGTTGTTTTTGCTCTGCTTCCAGAGTTAAAGTTATACTTGTTTTTTGAGTATTAGTCGTTGCTTCCATAATATTTCACCTATTTAACAATTTTTTCAAATAACAATTCTTCTAGTTTACTTTTTCCTCCTCAAATTGTCAACAATTTTGATAAATAAGCGATCGCTTGATTTTTTGCCGTAAAATAGGAGGGAGCGAACTCCGTTCCGTTTTTTGCTTATAGAATTTAATACTGCCATCTCATATTAGTCGTTGTTGACATAAAATTTCACCTGTTGAAGATTGCCTAAAACAACGACCTTTATAGTTTACTGTCAATTTCCCTTCTGTGATAATTAAAACCAGTGATGATATCGTCCGCTCGGATGCCAGCGTCAATAAGTGAAGAAATTAACCCTTCCTCAAAGTTATCCATTTCAATGATGACTTGGCGATCGGCTATACGAGCGTGAAAGAGAACGAAGTCGATCCAGCCTTGCTTATCTAAACCTGTTGCGACTACAAGGAAGTGACCGGAATCGAAATCGCAGACAGGATATAGCTTTATTTGTTGTAAACTTGGTTGGTCGCGAGTTGCTTCTTGCACAGTTTGTTTGAGGATATCTGGATAATTTATTGAGGATTCCATCGAACAATAGCCTCCTGTTCTGGTTGGTAAACTAATAAGTTAATTCTATTACGCCGGACAACTAGCTGAAAAATTGGTTTTTGGAAATGTTCAAGGTATTTGGCTTGACTGATAGCTAGGAATAGCTTTCTTTCTGGTTCTTGAACCTCCAGAGCTAATTGGTAAAGCTGAAGTTGTCCGATTGTTTTTTCCAATTCGCTGATAGGTGAAGGAGAATCAAAGTCTTTTATTTCCACAGCAATTTTCCGCCCTTCTTTTTCTGCTGCGAAAAACTTTTCAGCTCCTAAGTCTGCTTTTAATGCCGTTTGTTCTAACACTAAAATTAATGGGTCTTTTGTAATAATCCACCCGTCTTTTTCTAAAGTACGGCGTAGGGGTAAATGCAAATTATCCCGTCTAGACATTAATTAAAACTGCCAACTAAATTGAATAATTGTGGCTTGTAGAGATAGGAATCGTTTATAAAAGTTTTTTTGCTCTGGTTCGGAAATATACTCGTTTTTTGAGTATTAGTCATTACTAACATAAGATTTCACCTGCTTAACTATTTTTTTTTGATAATTTTTTTTAGTCTACTTCTTCCTACCCAGATTGTCAATAGTTTTGATAAATATAGCGATCGCTCTTTTTCCCAGAAAACAGGAGCGATAAAATTATGTTCGGCTGAGATATCGCTACTTTTATTCAGAAGATTTCCGTTATTATCAAGAAAAAATTCATAAGTCTGCAAGTCAGAATTAAGAATTGAATTCTGTACAAGTGGCGGATGAATAAATGGGTTGAAGACTCCCAGAAAATTTGATGATTTGGTGGTATTCAATTAGTGGGAGATTCAGACCTGCTACTAATTGATTCTGACTCCAGCAGTCCTTCTTCAAAAAAATTTCTGTTATTCAATAGTCTATAACACCTAATATCTACTACAATAAAAGTCATAAAACCTCAACAGGTAAAATATTACCGGAAGAGGCTAAAAATCAAAATTAGACAACCTAACATTTTACATTAATTATGTCTGCAAAAAAACTCACAGGTAACGAAATTCGACAAACATTTCTCGACTTTTACGCACAACGGGAACACACTATTTTACCCAGTGCATCTCTAGTTCCTGAAGACCCCACGGTCTTACTAACTATTGCGGGAATGTTACCATTTAAACCCATATTTCTCGGACAACAACCCCGGAAATATCCCCGCGCGACCACATCCCAAAAATGTATCCGTACCAACGATATCGAAAATGTCGGTCGCACTGCCAGACATCACACTTTTTTTGAAATGTTGGGTAACTTCAGTTTTGGCGACTATTTCAAACCAGAGGCGATCGCCTTTGCTTGGGAACTATCCACAAAAACATTCGGTTTGCCTCCAGACCGTTTAGTTGTCAGCGTATTCCGAGAAGATGATGAAGCATTTGCTATTTGGCGCGACAAAATTGGTATTCCCGCACACCGCATTCAACGGATGGATGAGGAGGATAATTTTTGGGCATCGGGTCCAACTGGTCCGTGCGGTCCGTGTTCGGAAATTTATTACGACTTCCATCCAGAATTAGGGGATGAAAACATCGACCTGGAAGACGACAGCAGGTTTATCGAATTTTATAATCTGGTATTCATGCAATACAACCGCGATGTAGAAGGAAATCTCACGCCACTGGAAAACAGAAATATTGACACCGGGATGGGGTTAGAAAGAATGGCGCAAATATTACAAAAAGTGCCGAATAATTATGAAACTGACCTAATTTTTCCCATCATTAAAACTGCTGCGGATATTGCTGGTATCGACTACAAAAAAAGTGACGACAAAACAAAAATTTCCCTGAAAGTTATTGGCGACCATGTACGAGCAGTAGCACATTTAATTGCTGATGGTGTCACTGCATCTAATGTTGGCAGGGGTTATATTTTACGACGGTTAATTCGTCGGGTTGTTCGTCACGGACGTTTGATTGGAATTTCTGGAGAATTTACATCCAAAGTTGCTGAGAAAGCGATCGCTCTTTCTGAGGATGTTTACCCTAATTTGCGGGAGAGGGAAACTGCTATTAAAGGTGAGTTGCAACGGGAAGAGTCTCGCTTCTTGGAAACATTGGAGCGGGGTGAAAAATTGTTGGCGGAAATTATGGCAAAACCGGAAACTCAGAAAACTAAACAAATTTCTGGGGAAGATGCTTTCAAGTTATACGACACCTATGGTTTTCCACTGGAGTTGACTCAGGAAATAGCAGAAGAAAATGGTTTAACTGTTGATGTCAGTATGTTTGAAAAAGAAATGAAACTGGCGCAAGAACGTTCTCAGTCAGCTCACGAAACTATTGACTTGACTGCTGAAGGTGGGGTAAAATTGGATGTTAACCAAACCGAATTTTTAGGATATACAGATTTGACTTCCCCAGCGCAGATAATGGCATTAATAGCTGAGGGTGAGCGAGTCGAGTCTGCTGAAGCAGGTACTCAAGTGCAAGTGGTACTCGACCAAACACCTTTTTATGCAGAGTCTGGAGGTCAAATAGGCGATCGGGGTTATCTGAGTGGGGATAATGTGGTTGTGCGGGTTGAGGATGTACAGAAGCAGAATAATATTTTTGTACATTTCGGTCGCGTGGAAAGGGGTACGTTACAGTTAGGAATAACGGTGAATGCTCAAATAGATGCAGCTTGTCGTCGCAGAGCGCAGGCAAACCATACGGCAACACATTTGTTACAAGCTGCTTTGCGGTCTCTGGTTGACCAGTCCATTTCTCAAGCGGGTTCGTTAGTATCTTTTGACCGTTTGCGATTTGATTTTAATTGCCCCCGGGGGTTGAAACCGGAGGAAGTTGAGCAAGTGGAAGCTCAGGTAAATAGTTGGATAGCTGAAGCATATCCGGCGACTATTGCCGAAATGCCATTGGATGAGGCAAAGGCAAAGGGAGCTGTTGCTATGTTTGGCGAAAAGTATAGCGATGTGGTGCGAGTAGTTGACTATGCGGGAGTGTCGATGGAATTATGTGGGGGGACTCATGTAACTAATACGGCAGAAATTGGCGTGTTTAAAATTATTTCTGAAGCTGGTATTTCTTCTGGGGTGCGTCGTATAGAAGCAGTTGCAGGTTTGGCAGTATTAGATTATTTGAATGTCCGAGATACTGTGGTCAAAGAATTGAGCGATCGCTTTAAGGCAAAACCGGAGGAATTATCGGAACGGGTGAGTAATTTGCAGCAGGAGTTGAAGGAGTCGCAGAAACAGTTAGAAGCGTTGAAAGGTGAGTTAGCAGTAGCGAAGTCCGACCAGTTGTTAGGAGATGCTGAGACTGTGGGTGAGTTTCAGATATTGGTAGCTGAGATGCCTGGAGTTGATGCAGATGCATTGAAGACAGCAGCGGAGCGGTTGCAGCAGAAGTTAGGCGAGAGTGCTGTAGTATTGGGTGCTGCATCTGGGGAAAAAGTCAGTTTAGTTGCTGCTTTTAGTAAGTCTGTGAATAGTAAAGGTTTGCAAGCAGGGAAATTTATTGGTGGGATAGCGAAAATATGTGGAGGCGGCGGCGGCGGGCGTCCGAATTTGGCGCAAGCAGGGGGTCGCGATCCGAGTAAGTTGAAGGAAGCGTTGGAGAGTGCGAGGGAGCAGTTAGTTGATGGGTTGAAGTAGGTTTTTTTGGTGGGCTTTTTTGCCCACTATTTGTAGGTTGGGTTGAGGAAACGAAACCCAACATCACCCAGTATATAATTTTTGTTGGGTTGCGCGGTCGCTTAACCCAACCTACTGGCGTGACATAGCTAAAATAGTGCAAAACTTGTAGGGTGCGTATTTACAGCTATAACCTAGGCTATCAAAGACATTTAACAATCTGTCGTAACGCACCATTTTAGATTTGTCTGTCTACTACATTAGATATACTGTCAAAATAACAATTTTACTTAAATATGACTCCCAACCCAACTAGAGAAGAAATAAAATCCCTTATATTTCAGTTACCTATTCAGGAACAAATAACCCTCATAAAAGACCTTGAGGAAAGACTAGAAACTATCACCATTATGCAACTAGCAGAAACAGATTTTTCAGAGTGAAACGAACCAGAGGAAGATATTTACGATGTCGAATTCTAAACCTCAAGAAATTTATTTAGTTCGCTAAAGAAACTATTATCTGTTAAAATATATCTATTATTTGTATCTTAAAATTAGTTATGTCTAAAACATCTACAATTACAGAACACATTGAAATTACTCCAGGAATTTGTGGTGGAAAACCTCGGATTGCTGGACATCGAATTAGAGTAGAAGATATTGTGATTTGCCATGAAAAAATGGGGCTTTCACCAGATGAAATTGTCTCTCAATATCCTAGTATTACTCTAGCTGATGTTTATGCTGCTTTGACTTATTATCACGACCATTTAGAAGAGATTAGGCAGCAAATTTTGGAGGATGAAGAATTTGCTAGAGCAAAGCAAGCTGAAACTCCTTCTTTAGTGGTAAAAAAACTAAGAGAAAGTCATGGTACAAAAGATTAAATTTCACCTGGATGAAAATGCTCCTAATGCAATAGCTGATGGTTTAAAAAGACGAACTATAGATGTAACTACTACTTTTGAGGCGGATTTAATTTCTCTGCCAGATGAGGAACAATTGATATTTGCTGCCAATCAAAAGCGGGTTATTTTTACTCAGGATAGAGATTTTTTGCGACTGCATTATGCTGGTTTTTCACATAGTGGAATTGCTTATTGTATTAAGGGAAGTCGTTCAATTGGTGAAATTTTACGCGGGTTAATTCTGATTTGGGAAGTATTGGAACCTGAAGATATGATTGGAAAAGTAGAGTTTTTGTAATTTATCTTATGACTATTTCTGGTTAGGTATATCGGCAATAACTGAATCGTGATTAATGGATGTTTCTTGATATCCATTACCTTTTGATGCTGGAGTTATATGCAGAGTTTTGTTGACTGGGAATGAAAATTCTTCTGCTAATTGCAAGTCACGTTCTTCTTTGAGGTTTTCTGATAAGTTTTGCTTGATGTAAAAATTTAGAGCTTTATTAATCAATTGATTCAGATTTTCTTGAGGCATTGTTTGCTCAATTAGTTGCATTGTTGCTTCTGGTATGGTGATGTTAACTTGTCTGTCCATAACTGGCAAAAAAATAGGTTAATTGTACATTATGATATAGATTTTTTAGCACATATTTGGAATAGTGTCAATTGGGAGCGATCGCTAACCTTATTTCTACAATTACAATCATCATGATAAATCTTTCCCGTTGTACTTTCTTTTAATATTCCGGCAATATTACAATCATAGTAATAAATCTTTCCCATAGTTATACGAAGCGTGCCGGCCGTTCTCATCAATCATCCGTTTATCCGTGGCCGAATCCGAGTCTAGCCCGAAGGTTTACTAAACCCGGAAAAAATGGAGTTGCTTCTGTAGAAATATAATATTGAATACCAAGGGAAATGCTCTGAAGGTGATTTATGGATGAACAACGGATGGAGGCTTATATAAATCTGATTAACACTCTACTTAACTGTGGTAGTGGGGAGGAAGCTGGCAAAATTCTGAATGATAATCAGGAATTGATAGATTCTGGGTTATGGCAAACAATGTTCCAACAAGCAGAGCGGTTGACAGAAACGGGCGATCGAGACGGCGCAGAATTTTTACTCAAAATCGCAAATTATCTGGCATCCCAAGATTATTTAGATTTCTTGATGGATGTATTGCAGGCAACGGCAAAAAGCAAAGGCGACTCTCAAGTTGTCTACCCACTCCTACAACAAAACTTAGATAAACTCGATCGTAATTTGGCCGAGATATTGCGAAGCTGGGCAACTGCTAAATTTTCGGAAGTGGAGTCGGATGTAGCGGAAAGCATTGCTATGTATATTGGTAATTTCAGTATCCTCATTGCGCAGTTTCCTCTGGGCAATAAAGCAGCTAATATGGAAATGAGCATTGTAGGTTATGAAGTAATATCCACAGTCTTTACCCGCAACAGTCATCCGGAAAGTTGGGCAACAACTCAAAATAATCTCGGCAATGCCTACAGAAACAGAATAACAGGAGACAAAGCAGAAAATATAGAATCTGCTATTGCTGCATACCAAAATGCTTTGCAAGTTTACACTCAAAAAGACTTCCCCATGGACTGGGCAATGACTCAAAATAATCTCGGCACTGCCTACAGAGACAGAATAACAGGAGACAAAGCAGAAAATATAGAATCTGCTATTGCTGCATACCAAAATGCTTTGCAAGTTTACACTCAAAAAGACTTCCCCATGGAC
>JBARXI010000328.1:0-38730 GCA_049647275.1 Microcoleaceae cyanobacterium | reverse complement strand
GCAGCCTTACAAGCATTAAGGCGATAAAAAGGTAACTTTAGTGTCAAAGTTAATTTACTCATAGTATAATCATAACACAATCCTACATTTTTATGTAGTATACGATGGAATAAATTCCGTGATTCATGTTTCATCCAGGGGTTAAAACCGCCTGGCTCTAATCTTCAACTAAAACTTTTGGTAGGTTAATTGTGTTTGTTCTAAGTGGTTACGAATATTTTCTAGGCTTCCTATTAATTAGCAGCCTAGTACCAATCCTGGCCTTAACTGCATCTAAACTACTACGGCCCAAAACTCGTGGCCCAGAGCGAGTCACCACCTATGAATCAGGGGTAGAACCAATTGGTGGGGCTTGGATACAGTTCAACATTCGTTATTATATGTTTGCCCTGGTCTTCGTCATCTTTGATGTAGAAACAGTATTTCTGTATCCTTGGGCAGTGGCCTTTCATCAGTTGGGACTCCTAGCTTTTATAGAAGCCCTAATTTTCATCGCAATCTTAGTGATTGCTCTAGTATACGCATGGCGCAAAGGAGCTTTGGAATGGTCTTAAGTCCTAATCAAAACCAAAAAATTATTAATCCCATTGAGCAATCTCCCCAGGTTACTCAAGAACTTTCAGAGAATGTTGTGTTAACTACAGTTGATGACCTTTACAACTGGGCACGACTTTCTAGCTTATGGCCTCTATTGTATGGTACAGCCTGCTGCTTCATTGAATTTGCAGCTCTGATAGGCTCTAGATTCGACTTTGACCGTTTTGGCTTAGTGCCACGGTCTAGCCCTAGACAAGCAGACCTGTTAATTACTGCAGGTACAATAACCATGAAGTATGCCCCAGTCTTGGTGCGTCTTTATGAGCAGATGCCAGAACCTAAGTATGTAATTGCTATGGGTGCTTGTACAATTACTGGCGGTATGTTCAGTATGGACTCACCTACGGCAGTTCGTGGAGTGGATAAACTAATTCCAGTGGATGTCTATATTCCTGGTTGTCCACCACGTCCAGAGGCAATTATTGATGCCGTCATCAAGCTGAGAAAAAAAGTTGCCAATGAATCCTTGCAAGAACGGGCTAAATTGCAGCAAGTACATCGTTACTATACTGTTAACCACAATATGAAAGTGGTTGAACCAATTCTGAATGGTAAGTATATACAGACATCAGAGCGTCAAGCACCACCAAAAGAGTTGACAGAAGCAATAGGTATGCCTGTACCACCGGCACTGCAAGCTGCACAAAAAGAGGAGGTAAATCGTGGCTGAATCTGAAGCTCCTATAGTTGAAGCTGGTAAAGTTTCCAAATGGCTGAGTGAGAATGGCTTCGATCATGAATTTTTAGAACCAGATCATCTGGGAGTAGAAATGATCAAAGTTGAGAGGGATTTTTTAATGCCTCTAGCCACAGCTTTGTATGCTTATGGGTTTAACTATCTGCAATGTCAATGTGCTTATGATGCAGGACCAGGTGAAGACTTGGTGAGTGTCTATCACTTGGTGAAAGTAGCCGATGATGTAGACCAACCAGAAGAAATTCGCTTAAAGGTATTTGTGCCCAGGGACGATCCTAGAGTGCCTTCGGTTTACTGGATCTGGAAGTCGGCAGATTTCCAGGAGCGGGAATCTTATGATATGTATGGCATTATTTATGAGGGACATCCTAATCTGAAGCGAATTTTAATGCCAGAAGACTGGGTGGGTTGGCCGTTGCGTAAAGATTATATTTCCCCAGAGTTCTACGAGTTACAGGATGCCTATTAAGTGAGGTAAAAAATTAACCTCGGTAGTCACTATCAGCTATAGGTCATCAAGAAAAAAGATTAGACAGAGAAAGTACCTTGTAATTGACATTTTAAATGTCAAGTTTGAGCTTTTTTGACAAATCTTAAACTAGTAATAGTTGAGGAGTCTTGTTAGGAAAGTAGGATAAATTTTCTCTGCTATTGGAACTTGTCAAGGACGATCAACGTCCCGACACCAGACAGCACCCTCCTCCTTGGGGAGGGGGTGCTTAATATTACAAGAATTCAATAGTTAAAAAATTGCTTATGGCCTTAAAACTTAATTGTTTTAGTATATTTTCCAATCCAATTGTCACATGCTTGTCAAACTGATATAATCCTCAGCGTCTAAGCTTTTAGCTATACTCGTCATGGATTATAGGCATCATATCAATCTAAAGTATATCTGTATTATTGATTTAGTGGTTTTGAGCCATTAGTTACAAATAAATCACTATTGGCATTAATTTACGGTGGAGGAGTTAGAACGTGAGCATAGAAGAACCAACAAGACTGTCCAGCCAACTAGGCGGGAGCGGTAATATAGTAGGTGTCACATTTAATGATTTAGATGGTGATGGCATTTTTGATACACAAGAACCAGTAATACCTGGTGTTACAGTCTATTTAGATCAAAATAATAATGGTATTCAAGACCCCAATGAATTATTAAATATTAGTCGTTCAGATGGTGTCTACAACTTCTTGGGATTAGTAGACGGTCAATATTCAGTCAGACAAATCCCGCCAAATGGTACTGTCTCAACTACTCCAGAGCCAGTTTCGGTGAATATAGTCGGTGGGAGTATGGTCAGAGAGAGCAGGATAGCTCTTGGTAGTGGCATAGGTGGCCCTGGCCCTGAACCGATTCCCAATCCAGGTACTATTTCTGGTGTTAAATTTAATGACTTCAATCAAGATGGTTTTCGCGACCCCGCAGAACCTGGCTTGCCTGGTTTTACAATTTATATAGACCAAAATAACAATAATCAGTTAGACCCGGATGAACCTACATCAATTACTGGGGAGAGTGGTGAGTTTGCTTTTACTGGCCTATCACCAAATGCAACTTACACTATTCGGGAAATCCAGCAACCAGGTTTTATCCAAACCACCCCAGACACTATATTCGCCATTCTGAGTCCAGATAGCTCTTCTGTTTCAGGGGTAGCATTAGGTAATGCTACTACTGGACCAGGTACAGGCAACATTAGTGGTGTATATTTCGGGGATCTAAATATCAACGGTGTTCGTGACTTTGATGAACCAATTATCCCCAATGGTCAAGTATTTTTAGATGCAAACAGAAATGGCATTTTCGATGGAGGAGAAGCCAGTACCTTCACTGATGAATTTGGTTTCTACTCTTTCAGTGAAGTTACGCCTGGTCTATACAACGTTGATGTTATCCGAGACCTAGACGAAGCAAGAACAACTTCTAACCCAGTAATTATATTCACTGGAGTAGAAGAAGAACCAGAAAACGCAGTTGTTGATATTGGTACTGTTTTTCCTGCTGGTACTGGCAATGTTGAAGGCGTTAAATATTTAGACATCAACGCTAATGGCATTTTAGATCCTGACGAGCCTGGTATACCCAATTTTACAATTTATGCCGATCTTAATAGCAATCACATTCTAGATGTTGATGAACCATTTGCTATAACTGACACTAATGGTGTTTACTTCCTACCTAATCTGCCAGCAACCCGCCTCACTATTCGGGAAGCAGAAGAACAAGGTGGATTTAGTCTGACAACTCCTTCACAGACGGTGGATGTACCTAGTGGTGAAATTTTGAGAGGAGTTAACTTTGGTAATGCCCAGGGAAATACGATCGCAGGTGTCAATTTCTTAGATAACAATGCCAACGGTGCTATCGATCCAGGAGATGTAGGTCTACCCAACTCCACTGTCTATCTAGACCTCAATGGAAACGGAATATTTGACCCAGAAGAACCCTTCAGAATTACTAACGATGAAGGTCAGTATAGCTTTAATACATTACCTCCAGATACTTATGTTGTCGAAGTAGTACCTCAACCTGGTTTTACTCAAACAACTCCAGACCCAGTGATTATTGTCACCAGTGATGAAGCGGCTGACTTTGTTAATATTGGTAGCACTCCTGCAACTCCCGTTCTCCAAGGAGACTTGATTGGTACAAAATTTAATGACCTAAATTCTAACGGTAATTTAGACCCAGGAGAAACTGGTTTAGCTAACTTTACTTTATACTTAGATGTGAATGGTAATAATGTTCTAGATCCGACAGAACCTGCAGCTATTTCTAGTGCTTCTGGTAACTTTAGTTTTAACAACCCTCCTACAGGAACTTATTTTCTCCGAGAAGTTCCACAACCGGGTTTTGTTAAAACTACTCCTGACCAGCAAATTACTCTAAATGCACCTATTAGTGTTTTACAGGGAGATCAACCCCTTGTTTTCAATGTAGGTAACGCTCAGATTAGCCCACCTGGTCCAGAGGGGCCAGAAGGTTCAGAGCCTACTCCAGAGGCAACTCCAGCTCCAGAACCCACTCCAGAGCTAACTCCAGAGGCAGCCCAAAATGATAGTGCTACAAATGGTGAAACAACAGAAGCTTCCAGGGTAGCTAGCCAAGTAACAGGTACAAGCAGCATTAGTGGTGTCAAATTTAGTGACAATAATGGAAATAATGCAGCAGAGCCGGATGAACCTGCTCTACCTGGTTTTACTATTTACCTAGATATTAACGAAAACGGTGTCCTAGACTCTAACGAACCAACATCTATTACTGATCTCGAAGGACGTTACGGATTCACAAATCTGTCTCCAGCTACTTACGTTGTTCGGGAAGTTCAACAAGCAGGTTTTACCAAAATTACACCCGATCCAGTAATAACTTTAGTTGGTGGGGATACTGCTGACTTCGTTAATATTGGTAACCAACCTACTGGAGGAATTCCACCTTCTCCAACTCCTCCTCCAACCTCAATTGTAGATACTTCCAGCACTGGCGCCATTGTAGGTGTTAAGTTTGACGATCGCAACGCTGATGGTCAGGCAGGCCCTGATGAACCAAGACTCATAGGTGTCGAATTATTTGTAGACCTTAATAATAACGGTTTACCAGAGGCTAACGAACCAGTTACTCTCACAGATACTCACGGTGAATATCGCTTTACACTTCCACCAGGCAATTTCAGAGTACGAGAAACACCACCAGCAGGTTTTGTTAACACTACACCTACTCCAGTTGTTCCTGTTGTTCCTGGTCAAACAGTTATTTACAACTTCGGTGATACCAGTCGCTTCGATCCTAACACTAGCATCAGTGGTATCATTTTCACTGATAGCAACAATAGTGGCATTCAAGATGGAGGAGAAGCAGGTATTCCCACTGCTCAAGTTTTCCTCGATCTAGATGGTGATGGAACGCTAGATACAAGCGAAGATTTAAATGCTGACGGGGTACTTAACGAAGGTGAAGATTTAGATGGTGACGGAGTTCTCGATATAGATGAACCTGAAACTTTCACAGATCCTGATGGTCGTTATGTATTCAATGGTCTGACTCCAGGAAATTATACAGTTGGGGCGGTTTTAGAGGAAAATTTATTTTTCACTACAACTCCTCCGATAGTTAGTGTTAGCCTCAGTCCAATCCCTGTAGATCCGACGCTCTCTCCCAGTCCGATCAATGTGATTTTTGGTCAAAATATAACCGATATTGACTTAGGCGTAAACGTTCAAGGACTTGAAGAAGATACAGTTAGTGGTATTGTTTTCAACGATCTTAATGCCAACGGACTTTACGAACCATTAAAAGGAGAGACAGGTATACCTGGTGTTGAAGTCTATCTCGATAGCCACCGAGATGGAAAACTACAGGGCTTTGAACCAAATCAAATTAGTGGCCCTGGTGGTACTTATGGCCTTGATGTGTCAGATGTAGCGCCTGGTCAGTACCCACTCAGCCAAGTTGTGCGAACAGGCTTTACTCAGACAACTCCACCAGCTTTGGTAAGTGTTGGGGATGGTAGCAGTAGTGTTTATAACTTTGGTAACCGACCACAAACTTTAATTACTGGAACAGTCTTTGAAGACTTCAACGGCAATGGTATCCAAGACTTTAATGATACTAATGCTAACGGTATTCTCGATCCTACTGAATTTGTAGAAAGGGGTGTTCCTGGTTTCCAAATCTACGCTGATATCAACCAAAATGGCATACTTGACAACGCAGATATTGAACCGAATACGTTTACAGATACAGCAGGTGAATATGCGATAGTTGGTCTGAAGCCGGGTACTTATACACTCCGGTTGATTCCACAAGTAGAAAACTTTACTTCTACTACTCCAACCGATTTGACAATTACTGTTGATGAGTTTGAGAATTCTAATCTGGTCTTTGACTTTGCTCAATCTCCTGTAGTTCCTCCAACTGGTTTTGCTAATGTTTCTGGTATTGCATTTGATGATACTAATGGAGATGGTCTAGCCGATCCGGGAGAGCCTCAACTTCCAAATGTTACTATCTATGTAGATGCTAACGAAAATGGGGAACGGGATAATGGCGAACAGTTTGCAGTAACCGACCAATTTGGTCGCTATGATATCCTTAATCTGTTTGAAGGAAATTATATTATTCGTCAAGAGCCAAAACCTGGTTTCACAGACTCTACGACTCCAGCCCCTGTGGTAATTACCCTGGCAGCAGGCGATAATGCTGACTTTGTTAATTTTGCCAACGACCCCACTGGTCTGCCAAAAGCTGTTCTACCTGAAGTCAGCATTAGCGGTATCGCATTCAATGATATTAACGGTAACGGTCTAATTGATAATATTCCTCCAGGAGAGGATGGTACACCTGGTTTTGTAGAGACAGGTATCCCTGGTGTGACAGTTTTCTTAGATCGTAACGATAACCTCATTTTAGACAATGAGGAACGTACTGCGATTACTGATTCGTTGGGAGTATACGATTTTGATAACTTACCTCCGGGTACTTATTCTATCCGACAAGTTCCCCCACCAGGTCTATTTCAAACTAATCAAGACCCAACCCTGACTCTGTTTGCCGGGGATGATGCCAACTTTGTTAATTTTGGCAACAGTAATAACCCACCAACTGTTCCACCGCCTGTAACACCTCCAACTTTGCCACCTACTGGTACTGGTAATATTGGTGGGGTAACTTTTGAAGACCTCAATGGTGATGGTTTCCTTGACCCTGGTGAACCTGGTATTGGTGGTGTTGTCGTTTACTTCGATCAAAATAATAATACTGTCCGAGATGCTGATGAATTGTCTGTAGTTAGTGATATTAATGGGAACTACGGCTTCTCAAATCTAGCGGATGCTACTTATACAGTTCGGCAAGATCTAAATCCAGATCAAGCAGCAATCTTCTCTCAAAGTACTACCGATCCTCTGTTTATCAACAGTGGAGATAATCTCAGTACTGCTAATATTGGCAATATTTCTCTATAATATCTAGATTTATCTAGTGTTTGGATAGTGTCAGAACTCAGGATACTAACTGAGGCAGAACTATAAAATTAAATTGTCAGCGTAGTCAAATCATTTTTGGAGATTTGACTACGCTTTTCTCTTTTTGATCGAGCCAAAAATCACTATGTGTTCTATGTGTCCTTTTGGCCTCTGTTATACCAATTCAATACATTTTTGCGGCTTTGTTGCATGAAAGTGGCGATCGCGACAACTCCCCTTAGTTGGAGCTGACTAGATTTCTACTTTGTAGCTCTGGGGCTTACCCTACGCGAATCATCACGTTTAGCATGGAACATTGTATGAATAACTCCACTGCCTGATTATCAAATTTTCGTCTTCGTAACTTGCATCCATTGAGGACTTTGAGCCTGAACATCGTGGTTTCCGACAACGACCATCGGTGATAACCACATTCACGCTTCCATTTCTTGCGTCCTACAATTCTTATTCTTCTGAGGTTTTCATCTCTGGGATGAGGTGGGCATTTACAGTTGCCATGTTGACCTATTACTGCATTTTTTCTAGGTGGAATAGTTGCCTTTGCCTCTCGTTGCCTGGCTTTCTCATAACACTTATACTTATCGTAGGCTCCATCTCCTGATACTTGGGCTATTTCACCATCTACTCCATCTAACAGGTCTGAAAATACGCCCGTGACACTCACATCATTGGTACTCACTACCCCACTGATTATCTCTCCTGTGGCCTTCCTTCGGAATGCTGCGCAAACATTTACTCCCAAATGTAACTTACGCCATGTACGCCGTTTGCTTACACCATGAACTCTTGTTTTCCATTCCCCTTCCCCATAAACTTTCACCCCTGCACTTGTCTACTACTAAGTGAATAGGTTCATTACTTGGTATAACTGGCAGTTGAACATTCAGTTTTTGTAATCGACGGGATACAGTGCTATGGTCTGGTACCGATAAATCTAAGTCCATCAATTGAAATATAGATTCCACAAAACATAAGCGTCTGTCTTCCGGCCAAACTAAACAAGGATTGTATAGTCACCATAAATTCAATGGCTGTGTCACTGTAGCTATTAGATGCTCCCCTAAGCCCAGTTTTTTCTGATTAAACCACTCCTGAACTACCTCCGGAGTTAGCCAAAAAGTGACACTCCCTCGCTGTTTTAAGGAGGCATCATCCGAAGACCAGTTTTTGAGCCGATAGGATGACTTGGACTGAGACTTACTCTTACTCATAATCTACTGACCGTAGTTTTGTGTACCATCTTCACTTCTTTATTTTTATCCTCTAATCATCTTTTGTGCAACAAAGCCCATTTTTGCTATAAATACTTAGGCTGTTGCTAGTAGTCAGTCAGTAGGGGCGTTAGCGTTTGCGGTAGCATTCCGACAGGAAAGCTTTGCGCCAGCAAATCGCGTTTGCGGAGCATTCCGTAGGAAATCGCCCGTACAATAGTCAATAGTCACGCTTAAATAGCTTTAATATCATTTCCTACCGTCAAACTTATCTTTTTCATCACGCCAGACCTAGGCGCGTCAAGTATTTTAATACCTTATTATTCTTAACATTCTTTGCGTGAAATAGTTATTATAGCGGTTTTCATTCTTCTTGAACTACAGCAACGCCAGGTAAGTAAATCAATGAGGTAATATAGTTTTGTTTCTACGTAGTCTAACTTGAGAGCAAACCGCTATATCTAGCAATGTAGTTTTGGTATCCTGGTTTTTTGGCGTTGCATAATCAAGGGATGAAACGGCAAATAATTAATTCCTTCATTGAAAAACAATGAAGGAAATCCGGCAATTCCCTAATCCACCCATCCACACATTTAAAATTCCTAAATCATCCTGTAAATATGCAACGCCGATTTTTTGATGAATTTATCTTGGTAATCAATATTTTCCAACAACATTTCAATTACAGCACTTTTTGGGATGGTAAGGTACATTAACAGCAATGAGTGAACTAATTTCTGATATCAGTTAAAGTGCTGTAATCCTTGAGCGTCAGAAATATTGGCTTTGGTACAGTGGCTAAAAAAGCGGATGCGACCTGCCCGCCGTCTCACGGTGCGCGTGCTGCACGCGCACCAAGCAAGGAAAGCCCAAGGTATCCACCGCTAAATGCCTTTTGATTCCGTTGGTAGGTTTGTCAAAGCAAAATCCCTTTGAGTCTGTACCTGCATTACTAGTATTTTTCACAGCTTGGGAGTCGATGATGATTAAAGTTGCCCCCGATCACTTTTTTTTACCTTTTGCCGTAGTTGACCATGGAAAACATCCATTATATTCTTGAATACCCCTTGTGTTCGCCACTGAATGCAAGTGCCAAAATACTGTTGAATCAGGAGGTAAGTCTTTAGGTAAGTCACACCAGTTACAACCATTCTTTAGTTGATACAAGATACCATATTCGATTTCTCTGTGGCTCCATTTTTGTAGCCTGGTTTTCTTCTTCTTTATTCTTCGGTAGAAGTGGTTCGATAATTTCCCATTCAAAGTCTGTTAAACTCCTTGAATATTGCATTTTCTCATGCTCATTAGCGAGCCATAATTACGATTATCTCTTCCTCAAAATATCTCAAATTGGTTCTATAGTTAATATCTTGTTTTTTTCAAAATACAAAAGTTTTTTTCGGGCTGAATTCTAAGTTTTTTATCATTATGATAACTGAAAATTATGAAGTTCTCTGTCTCCAATCATTACCAGTTTATACTTTTTAAATAAACGTAATACTAGTCTAATAATTACTTACTGTTCCCAGAAATTACTGCTTAAACTGCTTAATATTATGTACAATATTAAGATGGATATTTCAATGCTTTCAAGGAGTTCATTTGTTCACAATAAATCTACGCCAACAAATAGTTAATCTTACAGAACAACGGAGTTGGATTTGAGATTTTTACCCTCTGCTTGCCAAAAATATTATAGCGTGATTTTGATGGTGCGCGATGGTGCTTCGGACGGTGCGGAGCACCATCGCACTACCTGTACCTGAATTGAGAAAATTGATTGATGCCCTCGACGGGAGTATAGTTGCTCCTGTGTTTTCTGCTGGTTATCGGAACTTATTGTTCACCAGCAATACTCTAACGCTCACTTTTTTATGCTCTATACAAGAATAAGTTGGCCGAAATTCTGATGATGATTCATGTATCTTTTTGTGCTACATTATGAAGTGCAGAATGTGGGTTATAAATAACTGGCAACAGGGAAAACCGCAGCTGAGAACAGAGACTTAGACCTTTTGGCATTCTAATAAGTCATTAATTATTGCCAATTAGAATAACTGGCAAAGTATAAATACTTAGCTATTCTTATCTCAATTATACTACTTTTAGTCCTACCCACGCTCAGTGCCGAATGTAAGCAATTTAAAGATACTAACTAAACCAGATTTAGTATGAAATTAATTATTGCCATTTTTTTTATAGATTTTGAAATGTTTAGTATCAAAATTGACAAATTATCCAGTGAGAAAGCTTTAAATTATATGCGGAGAAAGTAGGCTAAATTTTTATATTAAAACAATTGTCTGTAGTAACTTATACTCCGAACTTTCCAGCTAATTTACTGAAGTTAGACAACGGTTTAACAATTATTCATCAGTATATTCCAACAAATCCTGTCGTGGTTCTAGATGTGTGGGTAAGAGCTGGCGCTAGGCAAGAACCAGATCGCTGGTCAGGCATAGCTCACTTTCTAGAACACATGATTTTTAAAGGCACAGAAAATGTAGGCCCTGGTATATTCGATCAAATAATTGAAAATCGTGGTGGAATGGCAAATGCAGCCACAAGTCACGACTATGCTCACTTTTTTGTCACCACTGCTGCTCAATATATAGAGGAGATAGTATCGGCACTAGCAGAGTTACTACTGCGTGCTTCCATTCCGGAATCAGAATTTACTACAGAATTAGAAGTTGTACTGGAAGAAATACGCCAATCGGAAGATTGTCCTGATTTGGTAGGCTTTCAAGCATTAATGGAAAATGTTTACCAACGTCATCCCTATCGACGTTCAATTATGGGAACAGAAGAACTACTGAGACAGCGAAAAGTTAATGAAATGCGCTGTTTTCACCAGAATCACTATCAACCAGAGAATATGGCTGTGGTAGTTGTTGGGAGAGTAGAAGCATCGCAGGTAATTGACTTAGTGAGTGTGGCCTTTGAAAAGTTTTCTGAAAAATGTTATGACTGTCCTAGAGCTGAGATAGAAGCAGAACCAATAATTACTAATGTTCGCCGTCAGGAAATATATTTGCCTCGTTTGGAACAAGGTCGCCTAACCATGGCTTGGATCGGGCCGGGAGTAGACCAGATAGATGATGCTTATGGGTTAGATTTACTGTCAGTACTGTTGGCATCTGGGCGAAGTTCTAGACTGGTTCGACAATTACGAGAAGAGTTAGGGTTAGTACAAGGAATTTGTAGCAATTTTTCCCTACAGCAGGACTCAAGTTTGTTTACAATTAGCGCTATGCTAGAACCAAAAGATATTCCAGAAGTGGAGGCAAGGATTTGCGATCGAATCTATGAGTTATTAACTTTGGATATCCCAGATACAGAATTAGTTCGGTATCAACGTTTATTATGTAATGATTATGCTTTTTCCACTGAAACTCCGGGGCAGTTAGCAGGACTTTATGGATATTACTTTACTATAGCAACTCCAGACTTAGCAGTAACTTATCCACAAAAAATAACCGAATTTAAACCAAAAGAATTGCTCAATTTGGCAGAAAAATACTTATCTCCAAATTCCTATGCAGCAACAGTATTAATTCCTAGCTAAAAATTATGATTGTTAATTATTAACTGTTGATTTAGTTGTTTATTCTGAATTAATCAATATTGGGTGACCTTTGGTAATTTTGGCAAAATAACCACTGCGGAGATGTTCCATTGAGTAAAAATATAAGTTACAACCTAATAAATGGTATCGACACCATTGATTCTGACTTCTGTACGTTGCCAATCGGACGGCTCCTCTACCTGCTATCGGAATGCGGAAGCAAACGTTAACGCTCCGCGACATGGAAAGCGTTAGGGAAACTCCTCTATAAGAGGCAGCATGACCTATGAAAAAGCGGAGCTTTGCGCTAGTAAAACGCCATATCCAATCTACCAAGAGAGGAAATTATAGATTAATGTAAAACTGTATCCCACGCTTCCACCAAAATTGCTGTACTATAGCGGTTTTGAGGTAAATGAACTACACATTAAAAACTACAACCCTTTTTGGGTATCGGATGCAACGTTTATACTCTTTAGTCTGCCTTTGTGAAAACCGCTATAAATAAAGCATTAAACGAGGGTGGGTAATCTTGTCTGCTTGTGGAGGCGATGACATTAGTCAGCCAGTGAGACAATAAACTTCAGAACAAAACGGGATTCAACTCTATGAGTTATGACGTTTCGGTTAAATCAAAGATTATAACGGGAGCATTACAAATCTCTTCTTTCCTATATTTCCTATATTTCCTATATTCAGTATTTTTGGAATATCCGGAGTCTTTAAACAAGGCAGTTATGCTGCGGAATCCAGAATTCTCACAAATTGATTTGATCTACTCCTCAGTGCCACCAAAATTAGATTGATATTAAAACAAGAGAAAAATCCTAGTTTTCTGAGGAATAATCGGAATAATTTAGCTAAAAATTGAGTGATTACATTCTGTAAATTGAGTCCATCAATAGAATCTTTCATCTCAAAACAGACTGACTTGTTCTAGCCGTCATTTTTTATCTGATAAGTGCGATATTTTTGGTAATATTTGAAACTCGAAAAATTAGCCAGTATTAGGAATAGCTTGAATTCGAGAGTAAGCGATACCTAAAATATGTTGATGAGGGCAAGAACTAGCAATTGCGATTAAAATTCTTCTATAGCTCATAGTCATTCTGGCTCCTAACTTCAGTAAATTAAGAATATGTCTACAAAAGTTTTTTCAATCTCGGAAAATAAAGGTTCTATTTTCTGATAACGACTCTGGCTTTTTTCAGTAATTGTATTGGGAATATATTCTCATCTATTTAGGGCACTTTTTCCGGCTAAAAAAATCTCTATCTTCCCCGTTTTATCTAGTTTTTGCAAGGCAATAGCTAAAGCCGAATCATAAGGTAAATTATCATGGTCGTTGATATCTTCGGAACCTAACATAATGCTATAAACTCTTTGTGCAAGTAATTGATGAATTGAGTAATCTACATAAGATGGATGACGATTATCTCGGAAACATTTTACAAATTGCTCCGTAATCTTCAGTTGTTTATCGCTCCTCAGCCATGAAGACAATTCCTGCATTTGAGGTGATTCTTCCTCCCTCAAAGTTAGCAATTATTTCTTTTCCTTTAACTCGACCAAGGCTGAATTTTTGTTTAAATTTCGGGGGAGAAACTGAATTCATATAATTAGATATAATTAGTAATTTTTCATACTTTTTATGACGAAATTATAGCAAATTTGATGACTTTATTGGCTGGAAATTTTGTTGATAAATAATGGTTTTTCTGCCCCCAAAATGTGATTGATTTATAATTTTAACAAAGCTCTAATCAATGATGATTGTGAGTCGTGACAGATTAACACACTGTTGTTTTCGGGACTAGGAACTTCATCCACTCAAACTCATCTCTGGCAAGGCTTCCGTCTTTAGCAGCCCCTCTTTTTGTGATAAATCCGGGGGAACTAGAAAGCCACATAAATAAATCGCGTAGCACCGCGTTCAAAGTGTGGTAGTCTGCTGATTACAGAACCTTTTTAGGATAGTTAGGTAGAGTTTAAGATTAATCTCTTTCTACAGTTCCCTAAAGTCCTAAAACTTTCTACCTAATCAACTCGAAAACTGCTGTAACTAATAACGCTACATTTGCTATTGCTTCGTGTTTCATTTTGGCGACAGCCGTTTTGCGTCTCTAGGTAGATTCTTTTTTTGAGTTTTCATAGATGAATATATAAGCTTTAAACCTTGTTGTTATTGGTAACAATTATTGATGAGTATTTAATCAGAGTTGACATTATATACCTATTAGACATCTCCAATAATAAAAAATAAAATCAATTATCATACAGAAATAATCAATTATTTCCACCTAATCCCTACTCCCTAATCCCTAATCCCTACTCCCTACTCCCTCTTTTCTGGAGATGTCTATTACATAAAACCTGCTTTTTATAACTTCATATTAATTTAATTGACATAGACTAATTCTGATTGCTACTATTTTTATCATAGGACAAAATACTAAATTATTCCTAAGTAAAACTTTAGGTGGAACTCTATGCCTGATAATCTATCGTTACTGAAAAATCGAGACTATACATTTATCTTTGCCAGAAGTCCAGAAAGCTGGTCTTCCGATCATCCATATTATGAAGATTGGAGAGCGGCACAAATACAAATAATTGACTTAGCAAAACATTGCCAATCTTTAGATGATGATGGCATCACTGTTTATTTTGCCTCTCATCCTTTTCTGAAGCATACAAACACAGAAGTAATAAAGTTGGCTCAATTATTTCAGGTAAAACAAGCCCCAGAAAAAATGGATTTAGTCAGTAGCCTTCAAGATGCTATTGACGACTATTTTAAGCGCAGAGATGCAAAGCAAACTAAAAATGGAGATATTATTTTAGTATTATTAGATCAAATATCTGATGAGCAAGAAACTCTGATTAATATGATTATTAAAGCGACTGAAAGACTTGATCTGATTCCAGGTACAGATAATAGTTATGAACTCGGAGTTAGTTTTTTACAAGTAGGTGAAGACCAAGCCACAAAAGAATATTTAACTTTTTTGGACGATCGTTTGATTGAAGCAGGGGCAAAATGTGATATTGTTGATGCTAAATTTTGGTATGAAATTAAGCAAGAGTCTCTTAAAGATATTTTGATTCATGCTTTGCTTGACTAGCAAAAAATTTTGAAATACTGAGAATGAATATCTTAAATATCTTACTAATTAAGCATGATTTATTAATCATCCTTAATTAGTAATAAATCATGCTTCAAAGCCTCTCCTTGGCTGCGCCACAGGCTTTCACCCTACAATGAGAAAAAAAAAATTTAGTTAATCCTCTTATTTTTCAGGATAGGCAATCATATCTAGGGGTGAAAAGCGCTATAAATACATTGAAGCGCCCTTTTTACTAATTGCTAAAAAAAAATAAATTGGCTTACATAAGAAACTTATGAATGTTTCTTGGAACAAATAATCAACTAGATTGATGAGATATCTCTATGGGATAGAACTCGATTCTACTGACGCGATCGCACCTTTATATTAATGATTATTACTCTTTTTAAATCAGCATCTTTTAACAATTGTTATTCTTGACTATTCCATACTATCAGTACCCTTTAAGTTCTTTGTCACCCCGTGAGCGATCATTGCGATCGGCGGGTGACAAGCAAGCTACAAAATAGATGTGCGATTCGTTGGTCACTAAGCCTTTAATAAGGAGATAAATGACCTTTCCCAGTCAATACATGAAGGAAACTTCGACTTGTGAAAAACTCTTATGACCTTGTAGGTGAAACTCCTACCGCCTTATTGTTGGGTTGACAGCATAATCCACAGAGTAGCGACTGAACATCAATCTCTGAAGCTCGATTAAATCCGGGACAATATCAGTTACCAGAAACGATACCCCTAGCAAAGGCTGACAAGTGGACGAACACGAAGGTAATAAAACTCTCGTCATATATGGTCATTTCAAAGGTAGCTAAGGAATGTAAAGCAAAAACGCTAAAGGGTCTATGGTAGTGCATCAGCAAAGTGTGGGATAAGTAATTAGGCTCGCGGGGTGACAAGCAAGCTATAAGGTAGTTTTAGAGGATGAATTGAATAATATTTCAAGTAGAAAAGAAGACTTATTTTTGGGTAGATTATTTGAATAAATAATCTAATAAAACTGTTTAAAATATGATAAAAAAGAGTTAATAATTACAAGTAAAAATAAATAAAAGTAAATATATTAGGCTTTTGTCAAGACTATATTGAGCAAAAGTTGAGTCCATCTCAAGTAGCAACATTACAAATATTATTATGCTTAATTTCAGTACATAAAATCAGACAAATATCTAAATAGTCTACTTTTTTTTCCTCCCAATAAAATCAGAAAGTAAGCGAAAATACATACAAAAAATTTTAAGTTTAAAGGAGTTAAGCCTACCTTTATTTTGGTTTCCATTACTCAAAATAATGGTATAAAAATCATTCAGTTTTACCTCAGAATTAGTATTGATTTCAGATAGGAATCAGTGGTCAAATACTAATATCTTAATGATTAGTGTTGCCTGAAAAAAAAGGCAGTCGAAATTGATGAGATGTAATTAAGATATTTTCAATTTTATGAACAATACGACAAACGTTAGATTCGGACATTTTCCACTATGACCCAATATGGTAATAAGTCCTATATTCTCTCAAATACTGAAGCATCATGAGAATTTGGTCTTCAACTATTAACTTTGGTTTACCTCCTGGTTTCTTTTTTTCTTTTTCTTTAGCAAGGGCAGTGCGAACCATCACTCTGAAAGTTTTTTTCCCCCCTGTTAGAACGAGGCAATAAACACAGTAAACTATCAGATTTGAAAGTAAATATCGGTAAATTCCAAATTTCTTTAAATCAAAAGATCACGATAATTAAGAAGGTAGAAACATATCATTTACTTGTATATTAAAAATCAAAATATCGTCATAAATCTGTTTCAGAAAAACGATGAGGTAATTGTTAAATGGATGCCATCAGTAAATATCAACAAATAATCGAAAAAGTTCTTAATGATTATACTCAATTGCGCTATGCTCATGGTGAAGTAGAAAGACACACTGTTTTTGACAGAGAAAAGAACCGATATTTATTAATGATAGTGGGAAAAGAAGGTAATAAAATAGTTCATGGATGCTTAATTCATCTAGAAATTATAGATGAGAAAATTTGGATACATCGCGATGGAACAGAAGACGGTATAGCAGGAGAATTATTAGCAGAAGGAATCAGTAAAGAAAAAATTGTGTTAGGATTTTATTCTCCAGAAAAACGCAAGAGTACCGAATTTGCTATTTGTTAAAAATATAAAAAGGAATTAAAAAATGCTAAGTGAATACAACCAAACCTCTAATTTATTTAGGACAAATCGGCTTAAAGCTAGAGAAACTGTAATGAAGTGCTAAGTTCTCTGCGTTCACTAAGCTAAAAACGAATTTACGTCATTTCAGCTTTCATTACTTACAAAAAAACAGTCGATCACAAGCATAGCCCCGGAAAGTTAGAAAGTTCAATGCCAGGAATCAAACGCCTTGCATTAAGAGGCTTATAATATCTGTTGGCACGCTTACAGCAGTTTCTCTAGTTTGACGCCAAGATAATGGATCATCAAATCTAGAACCTGTAGCGTATCTAACTCCTAACACGGCAGAGCCATATTTAGACTGGAGTCAACAACCACCAGATTGGCATCCACATCCACTCAATCATTTTTTTGGTAATCGTGAAAATATTACTACTGCCCAACAGTGGAAAAATCCTGAAACTTGGAAGATAACCATCCCACAGCTTTAAATTGCTCTGGCTGAGGCAAATCTTCCTAATTTTAACTTCTTAGTGGATGACGATATAGATTTCTAATAAACACTTTATAGTCGTGAAGTTTCAGTACCACCAAACTTCACGACTGTTTGTTTCCAGTGTTAATGATGTCCGGATAATAAGTGATAAAAAAGTTTTTGTTTGTAGTATTGCTCTAGCACATGAAATATATATCTGGCTGGCTAGAGCAATACTACACAGCTCTAACTATAACTATTCAACCGGACATGATATTACTCAAGAATCAATATCTTCCTCATCGACCTTGAGAAGTGATGGATTTATATAGCGAATTTAGATAGCGAGTCCAACCAGAAATAAGTTCTCCCTTGTAGTCAATAACATCACATAATTCACAAGGATCTTGGCCAGACCCACTTAATTTAGCACCTTCAAAGTTGACTCTGACAAACTCAGTACCGTCTATATTGCATAATCTTGAATTTGCTCTTCTGAAATCGCAGTCATAAAATCTAGTCCACTCGAGATCGCAATGCACCATTTCAGCACTCCTGAAGTCGCAGAAGCTAAATTTACCAGTTATATCGCAACCCCAAAACTTAGCACCACTAAAATCAATATGGCTGTTAACACAGTCGGTATAAGCACCACAAAACTTCACATATTGAAAAACGGCCCCACTAAAATCCACGCCATCCAAAGGAAATCTCCTCAAGTTAGCGCGATAAAGACTAACACCTCGAAAGTCTCTTTCTCCTGCTTTGTAACGAGCTAAAAACTCCTTGACATCCATGCGTGCTAGAAATGCTCGTCCGGCCTCAATTCTTTGTTGATATTCCTCTGTGCTATTCTGAGTAAGCATAACAGGAGGTGGATCTAGTAAGTAACTAAAACCAGGAATCAATTCTCCTTTGTAGCCAATAGTATCCCATAACTCACTAGGTGCCGCTCCAGACCCTCCCAAACTTGCCCCTTCAAAGTTCGCTCTGACAAAACAAGTCCATGTCAGAAGGCAATATTTTGCTTGAACCCCCCTCCAATCACAGTCAAAAAACTTAGCGCATTCTAAATTGCCATACTTAATCTGAGCTTCTGTGAAATCGCAGAAGTTAAATTGACCCCTCAGAGTGCAATTCCTCAATTTAGCACCACTAAAATTGACATAGCTGTTAACATATTTGGCATAAGCATCACCAAACAAGACAAACTCGAAGCTAGCACCACTGAAGTCCACAGCATCTAAGGGAATTCGACTCAAGTCAGCACGGTAGAGGCTAATGCCACGAAAGTATTTTTCGCCTGCGGTGTAGCGAGAGATAAATTCTTGTGCATCCATAAATTTTTTCTGGGTTTGTTTCTAAGATTTATGATAGTATTGAAAACTATTCAACTAGAATCTGTTATTATCAGAAAGCTACTTACCTGACAACAAATATTTTGCCACAGCATGAATAAAATAACGGAGGATCTTGGGAGATCAAGCCTAATTGCGGAGTAGAGAGAACTGCTACACCTAAAAAAAGCCAAGAAAGGAAGAACTGCCACCATCAATTAAAGAAGACAACACAAAAAAAGCCAAAAAGCGAGTGCTTAATTCACCGTGCGACGGCGAATGTAAGAAGCACTCAAGAAAAAGAAGATTTGTGGAACATACTATTAGCTTGATAAAAATATTTGGGGTAGCCAGAGAAAGGTACGGTTCCCGTTTGCGCAGCATCCCGTAGGGAAAAATCAGATTAAAAGATAGTAACTATGAAAAACTAATTCTAACAATATGTGGATTAGTCAGACTAAGCATAGGGAAACTAATATTAGCATAAAATCTCAATGATTTAACAAAAAAAGTCCTCAAAGGTGCAATTAAACATTGACTTATTAGCAATAAATACCTCAAAGACTGATAATGGCGTACAACCCACAAAAATGCTTGACAATTATAAATAAGATTTAGTCAAGCGATAGAAATACTTTGGCAATTTTTGGAGATGTCTATTAGAAATGAAACTACAAAAAAACGTAGAAAAAGCGAGTGCGTAATTCCGAGGTCTCCGTTTCCTTCAGAAACGCTACGCGAACGGAATGAAAGACCCGCTTAAAAAAAGAACCTTGGTATTTATTCACGAATCTTAATAATTTGGGTGATATTATCAAAGTTTATCGGGCCATAATGGGTATTGAAGCAATGTTATCTGATTGTAAAAGCGGTCGCCCATGCTACGCAACATGTACTTCGGAGCGAACCGTAGGGTGGGATGGCGCGCTTGCTACGCAACATGTTTGCTCCGCATTCCGTAGGAAAAAGCGGAGCGGCTCTGTCACTCTTCGGGTCTCCTTTCCCTCCGGGACACTACATGTTTTGCTACGCAACATGTTTGCTCCGCATTCCGTAGGAAAAAGCGGAGCTTTGCGCCAGCAAAACGCCATATTCAATCGACCAAGAGAGTGGTGGGTATAATTTATAACGAAGTTGAGCTAATACACAACCTCTTATCAATCTAATTTTACTGATTGCTATTGCTTACATAGCAATTCTAAATGATTTGTCAAACATCCAAGAATAGATAAAAAGTCTGAAACTATTACCCCAATCCCAGAGGAGCTGTTGCCTAATTGCCAGATATTTTGTGCACAACCGCGCCCAGGATTACTATACTGCTTCATCCGATCGAGGTAAACTCATCAAAAAATCAGGAACTCAAAACTATATTGCTCAATTAACAGAGGCTAAAAGGAAAGAGCGAGGACTGCTATAGCTGACTGCTAATTGGTATATAATACTAACTTTAAGACAAATCTTTAGGTAATTTATATGGATTTCAATAAACCATTAGGCTCAGTAATTCAAGGTTCTCTGAGTCAAGGATTAGAAGTACGACTACATCCAGATGTATTAGTTGAAGATATGCGAGTAGGCAAATTTCTAGTCGTTCAAGGAGTACGCACTCACTTTTTTTGTATGTTAACTGATGTTTTATTAGGAACATCCAGCGAACGAATAATGATTAATCCACCCCTACCCACAGATGATTTTTTGCAAGCTGTATTAGCCGGAGGTAGTACCTACGGCACTATAGAACTAGCACCAATGTTAATGTTAATTATTTCCCCAGAAAAATCACAAGTATATTTCAACAATAATCAAAATAATGGAAATCAAAAAAAATCAAAAGCTACGTCAAATTTAGCATCTTTTGAAGCTCAGACCAGCGCCGAAATTCAGTTAATGCCTGTCAAAACTATTCCTACTCATTTTTCCCAAGTTTTTGAAGCCAGCGAGAAAGATTTTAGTTTCGTATTTGGCAACGAAGATGACCCGACTCGACGTAATTTCGCTGTGGGTAAACCTATTGATATGGATGTGTCTGTTTGTCTAGATCTGGATAGACTTGTAGAACGCAGTAATGGCATTTTCGGGAAATCTGGTACAGGTAAATCTTTTCTGACTCGTCTACTTTTATCTGGTATTATTCGCAAAGATGCTGCTGTTAATTTAGTTTTTGATATGCACTCTGAATATGGTTGGGAAGCAATGGCAGAGGGTAAACAAATTAATACTGTTAAAGGTTTACGACAATTATTTCCTGACCGAGTAGAACTTTGGACACTTGACCCAGAATCAACTCAACGCAGAGGAGTGCGAGATGCACGAGAATTGTATTTAAGTTATAACCAAATTGAGGTTGAGGATATTGGTTTGGTACAACGAGAGTTAAATTTATCTGAGGCAGCTATCGATAGTGCAAATATTCTCCGCAGTGAATTTGGTAAATCTTGGATTACTCAGTTATTGTCAATGACTAATGAGGATATTCAAACATTTTGTGATGAAAAGAGGGGTCATAAGGGTTCAATTATGTCATTGCAGAGAAAATTAATGCGACTGGATAATCTCAAATATATGCAGGCAAAAAATACTAATAATTATATTGATGAGATTTTAGAATCTTTAGATGCAGGTAGGCACGTTATTATTGAATTTGGCTCTCAGTCAAATATGCTTTCCTATATGTTGGCTGCTAATATGATTACTCGCCGAATTCATCATAGTTATGTCCGCAAAGCTGATAAATTTTTGAGTTCTAAAAATCCTAGCGACCGCCCTCAACCATTAGTCATAACTATTGAGGAAGCCCACCGTTTTCTCGATCCGGCTGTGGTACGTTCAACTATTTTTGGTACGATCGCTAGGGAAATGCGGAAATATTTTGTGACTTTGTTGGTGGTAGACCAGCGCCCCTCGGGGATAGACTCGGAAGTTATGTCTCAAATTGGTACGCGAATTACCGCTCTATTAAATGATGATAAGGATATTGATTCTATTTTTACCGGAGTTTCTGGGGGTAATGCTTTGCGGTCGGTGTTGGCGAAACTCGATTCTAAGCAGCAAGCCCTGGTGTTGGGTCATGCGGTACCAATGCCCGTGGTGATTCAAACCCGTGCTTATGACCAGACTTTTTATCAGGAAATTGGGGATGTGGATTGGCGATATGTGTCTGATGACGACTTGTTTGAAGCAGCTCAGGCAGCTAAGGATGATATAGGGTTTTGAGTTTGGGGTGTGGGGTGCTGAGAAAAAGAGTAGATTTTAGTTAAGTCTATTTTTGCTCGCCCACTTATACAAGTTGAGGTTTAATCATTTGACAAGTAAACAGCAATAATTTCAGACAATTATTGTCAGTTCAGGTTTCTATCCAAATAAGTGAAACAGTATTAGCTATATCTATATATATTTATAGTCTCGCCTTGCCTTTACCGGATTGAACTGGGTATCAACAAATTGTACAGAGCTATAGGTATCAATCCATAGGTGAGCGCCACAATCTGCTGGTTGGTATGGTCTGTATACGATACGACAAGGGCCTTCAATATCCAGCTCATAACCATAGTCGTTGCGTTCGCCCTGTTTAACAGATATCACAGGCATTAATTTTTCTGGAATCTTGCCTATATTGCTTTTAATTTTCATCTGATTGACATGAATCATCGTCGGTTTGCTGCGCTGGCGTTTGCACCAGATACCTTTAGGACCTCGCCGACCAGGAAATATTACTGGCATCCCACTCCCAAAAGTAGGTATTTCCCAGAACCTACCTTCCTTGGAAGCTCCTTTTACTCTACCTTCAGCCAATAAAACTAGCAGACGTTGACGAGATATCCCCAATAAAAAAGCAGCTTCTTTCGTACCCATGATTTTTTTTTCAACTCTTGTACAATAGTTTTTTTTCTGAAAAAGGCAACTCTAAAAAAGTTGCCTCAAAATAAGTCAAAATTTAATTAACAATTTTTTCTTCTAGGAAAGTATTGGGATAGGAGAATTTAAGAGGAATGGTTTTGTTATCCCACTAACCCGACTTGATAGAATACCCAAAACCCACGACTTATCAGTTACTCTTCTCAAAGAGCGCCTATATTTGCCAAGCCGAGAATTACACCTGCGCCTAAAATGTGACCGAAGCTAGTAGTCGCCAAGACACCAGCTACACTAAAACCACCAAACAAGTTGGAACTAGGCATAGCAGGGCCCACACTCGGATATTTAACTGTAAACTTAGCAAAGGCGATCGCCACGATATTGCAAATAATCATAATCAAAGCAATTGTGGGGCTCCAAGAAAAAGTGTTAGGGCCAACAGCCAATAAAGTTGAGTAAAGCATTTTACCTTCTCCTTATAATATTATATACGTTGAAGTTATCAGTAGCATCTTTTTAGCACAGATTGGTTGTAAATTATCATATTGTGCAACTTATTAATAAATCTTTACTCAGTAAACCCAGTGCCAGAAATTGCGACTATAGATTACAGAGAATCTCAGATAATTAATATTTAGATAATTTTCACTCGAAACTATAACAAATTGATGTATCTGATACCTACAATCCATTACCAATCAAAATAAAGGATGCCTAATAATAGGGATAGCTGAACCCTCCTATTCTATTTAAAAGGGGAGAAAGAACGAAGTTAAGTAGCTCCACTTAATTAAAGATAAAACGATATCTCTATTTTCAAGTTGTTGCGCTGTTTCTATTGAAAAAAATGGCAAAAATTCTGGGAAAAACTATTGATCAACTGAAACATCAATTATTATCCAAATATCTAATATCTGAACTCAAATATCCGACAATTAAAATGACAGTTATTTAAGTTTTTATCTAAACGTTGGTTGAAGACCCGCGCTCTCCCGTTTCGGCTGTCGCCGACATGAATGCGAGCGCATTCCGTAGGAAAAGGCGGAGCCTAGCGGCAGCTATAAGGGGAGCGTCGGGATGAATGCGAGCGCATTCCGTAGGAAAAACCAATCAATGTTGCGGTTCTTAAAATAATATACTATAGTCGGCAATATAAGGCTGCTGGGCTAGCAGTGTCAGCGCCAGTCGCTCATGGGGGAGACCCCCTCTGGCGGCGCTGGCAAGTCTTTAGGAGCGCGCCTTTAGACCAAAAAGACGTTCCGTCTTGGAGGCAGGTGCTATGTTAGCGCAGCTCCTCTGTTAGCGCAGCTCCTCCGGAGGAGGCAATAGGCAGCAGAAAGCCCCTAGAGCGCGATGTTAGGGAATTCCGCGCTGTCTCGTGAGAGCAGAGTCGGGAGGATGTCAAGGATAGGAAGAGAATCAGCAAGGCTGGGCGATCGCTATGATTTTTTCAGCGTTAGCGGAGCTTTGCGTCAGCAATCGCCTAAATTAGTAGGCGCTATATATATAGTCTCTGTGTAAGTGCTGTTTATAAGGGGTTTTAGTTAGGTTTTCAATTAGTTATATTACCTCGATCCCAGCTCTTAAAATAATCCTAGCTCCAACATTCTATTAAACTTAAAAACGCCCACTCTTTAACCGCACCCGCTCACCATAATTCAACAACATTTCTAAAGAAGTCAAACGATTTTCCCAGGTCTGAACCTGATAAGCATTTTCCCTGCCATGGACACTCATAGAACTCCTGAATTGTAATTGAAATTTCCTCAAACTTCTTCTGGCATTATTCAAATTACTACTATCCGGATTTTCAGCTAATTGCTCCAAAGCTGCTGCCAATTCCCCTGCCTGAAGACGCCAACTCTCAAGTTCAGATTGCCCCAGAGAAAGTTGCTGATTTCCTAACAGAAAACTCCATTCTTTTTTCAAAGCCCGAAAACGGTCTGCTGCTGCTGCAAAAGGTTGACGATAAGGAATCGGCCCCTCCACAATATGAGAAGGATTAGCAAAAGCATTCAAAGAAGCTCGCCGATTGTTCCCCGTTTCTGGCGCACCTTGGGTGCGAGTCAAAAATCCATGGAGCCCACCAGTAATCCTTTCCGCAGCAAAAATAATATAACCTCCTGTCGGCAAATCTCGTGCTGCCTGAATCTGGTCAACCGCCACAATTTCAGGAATATTCAAAAGCTTAACTGCCGGTACTATCAAAGTGCTGCCTAATACTCGTGAATCTGTAAGTGGCTGGGTAACTTGCTGAAAGCGATTCGTATCCATTGCATAAGTCATGGGAGTCAGTAAATCAATATCACCCTTGAGAGCCCAGCTTTCCCAATCTTGCTGAATTTTATCAAAGCGTTCGTGACGTGGGAAAGGAAAAACTGCAGCCGACAAAATCATATTTGGATATTTCTGTCTCAGGAATTTAGAAGTATCCGCCACAAATCTATTAACTTGATTAATCTTAAACTCAGTCCATTTCCACCTATTTTGCCGATCGCGTGCTGAAATCTTCATCGGGTCAACACCATACAACTGTTGAAACTGTTGACGTGCTGTAGTGCTATAACCATAAGAAACATTCCGACCCGGATTTTGAAAAGGATAGCGAATATAGTCAAGCTGAATTCCATCAACCTGATAGCGAGTAGCAATTTCATCTATTATATTGAGCAGATATTGGCGAACCTGGGGATTAGCCGGGTCCATATAAACTTTGCCATCAGAAGTGTGTCGTTTGCGACCTCTATTATCAGTCATCACCCAACTGGGGTGAGCTGAAATTACAGGCCCTAAATAACCATCTGGCTGATTAACAACTCGATTATGGGCTTGATTCCCCACGGCAAACGTCCAAATCCAAGCGTGTATCTCCATATTGCGCTCGCGGGCCAACTTCACTGCAGCCTCAAGAGGGTCCCACCCGATAGTCAAAGGATTCTGTTTAGGAGCAATATTACTAGGATAAATGGTGTAACCAGCATTAATAGTTTCAAAAAAAACGGTATTAATACCAGCAGCAGCTAGTCGGTCAAACACCATTGCCAAACCTCGTTCAGACCTGGCCCTAACAATAGTACCCCGGTCTAACCATACAGCTCGAATCTCTGCCCCTGCTCTTTGCCCATCAGTGGGATACTTTTCCCATAGCATTTGTCTAGTTTGCAGCCATTGACTTCTAGCAGTGGCATATTGTTTGGATGCTACCTGTTGGGGAAATTTTTGAATTACCTGGCGTGCTTTAATAATTACTTGTTGAGCCTCGCTGATTTCTTGATTTCTTTGAGCGACAAATGTACTGTTGTCAGTATTGGCAGCTACTAAGCTACTGCCATCTGCTGCTAGATTCACTTCTACATTTGCTGACTTGGCTGCAACCATTGCACTTTCAAATCTGCCCAAAAGATTGTTCAACTCCTGCAACATTGCGTAAGCTTCGGCTCTATCAATCGGATAGTTTCCTTCCCGAACATCCAAACCAGGAGGTGCTGATTCCGATGATGGATCTGTAAAGGAGTTCGGCACTTGCACATCTGGTGGGGGCAATGGTCTGAGTAAGGCTGTTATGGGGCTACGGCGAGAGGATGATGCTGTTGTTTGTGTTTGTTTTGGATCGCTGCTTTCTATTGAGTTGGGGGTTTGTTGTCGGAATCTGTTCCAAATACCGCCTTGATTATTGGTTGTTTCTGGAGTGGGGTTGTCAGTGGAGCTAATGGTAGTGTCACTGTTGTTGACTGCTTCGGCTTCTTGATTTTGTGCAGCATTCGGTTGTCGTTGTTGTCGGAATCTGTTCCAAATACCGCCTTGATTATTGGTTGTTTCTGGAGTGGGGTTGTCAGTGGAGCTAACAGCAGTCTCATTGTTGCTGACTGCTTCGGTTTCTTGGTTTTCTTGGTCAATTTTTTCTCGGAATCTGTTCCAAGCATTATTACTATTGGGAACTGTTGGTGTTTCCGATTTATCTGCGCCTATCTCTTCATTTTTCTGCTGTTGGCTTCTGAGCCAAATATTATCGGGTTGAGGAGTTTTAGTTGTATTAATAGGTTGATTTGTATTTGAGTTTTCAGCAGTATCTACTCTATTAATATTTTCGGTGTTATTCGTTTGTGGATTTATTCTTCTGTTTGTATCTGTGCTTTCCCGCATCTCCACATTTGTAGCTGTAGTTGCGGTCGGTGGAGGAGAAGTTTGGGGTCGAATTTTTACTGGGTTAGAATTGTAGTTGCTATTAGCAGTGGGTAAAGGGTTATTATTTCCTGGGGCAAACTGAGGTTGGCTTTGATAGCGACTCAGAGTTGCTTGCAACCAAGCGCTGTCTAAGGTAGCAGAAGCACCGCTACCCCAGTGCCAACCTAGATAAGTAGCTTGAGGAGTAATGACTACTGCTGATGAACCGGAACTTCCTTTCCAGGTAGCAGCAGTACTGCTGTTTAAGCCTGCTGGAATTAATACCCCACCAGCAACAGTGCCTTGGTTGTTTTCTGTTGGTATCCAACTAGTAGATTCTTTACAAGCAATGTCTAAACAACGATATCTAGGTTCTGGAGTGGTGGGTTGATTTAGAGGAAATGCCCAATAAGAACCCAGGAGCGAGCGCAGTTGTTGTCTTACTCCTGCCTGAGATTTTCTGCCTACCTGACCACTGGCTATTAATTTTCCTCCTTGCTTGGTCCACTCTTGCAAAACCTGTAGTTGTGTTGGAGTTAATTTTTCGATGTTTGGTAGGAAGATAATTTTGATTCCGGATAAGTCAGCTACTGTATTTATTTGTGTTAAATCAATGGGTTGATAACTGACACCTGTAGCTCGTATTCTGGTAATAATTTGATTCCATTCATCTGTATTTTCTGGACTACGAACTATCCCTAGTAAAGTATTAGCACTGCCTGGTGTTGGTAGTAGTACCATCAAACCTAGTAATGTACCTGTCAACTGGGGTAAAATTTGTTTTAATAAAGTCTTTTTTTTACTCATCACTCCTCTTTTTGTTCTTTGTAAATTTAATTAACTAAGTAGTCAATTTTATTAAAAATTGTATTTTAACACCGCTATTTTATTTGCCTGAGTTTTTGTCTGGCAAAATTTCATTGTCTGAGAATTGGTTGTCTATCTCATATATTTCTATAATTCGTAGTCATTATTGAATTTAGCGTACTTTTCTTTATTTTTAGGTTAATCTATTATATTTACTAATTTGATATCAAGAATTAATTCGTCGATTGGATTTTAGGAACATACTAGATTGGAATTTGGCCATCTGACTCCTTTTTTCATCGGTACAAATATGCAAACAACCTCCAATCATCTTATTTTAGTTTTTATTAACATATTAAATATTGGCTGTCAAGTCAAAGATTTTTAATGGGAAGGAATCAATTTTTTCTAGTATATTATATAGATTTGGGAATTATTTCCTGAATCAATCTATAGCATGAAAACTAAGCAGTGTTTGTTGTTTTTTCTTGACTGACAAATCTGGTAGAGATTCAGCAGAAAATCAAACTGCTATGAGTTGAAGGAAAACAGAGATTGATTAATCGGGATTGCACATTATGGAATGATGCTGCCAAAAATTGGTCTCGACCGTGGCAGAAAAAAATAAGTTTATTAATCATTCTCGCAATTCTCCAAATCCCACATCATTCGTCATTGTGCAACGGCAGATTAATCTAGTTTTCCCTCTTCTTCCTGCTTTGAGCGGAGGTGTTATGACCAATGATTTTGAAAATATGAGTAAACGTTGAGCTTAAATTTACAAGTAAATTGCTTTGATATTTGAGTATAACAATTTACAGGAAAGGATAAGGCTAAAAGTCTGTAGCTATAATAATTTTTTTTGGCACAAAAATGACAGAGACCTGCGATTATTTTTTTTGAATAAGGGTCAGAAGACAGCAATACTTAAGCCAGGAATCTTGAGCGTCAGGGATTCAGACTTGCCACCAATTGAAGACAAAAAAATCATCAGATTTAGTGGAATCTTAAACTCATTTATACTCCTAGGTCGAAGCAAACTAAATCCGTCAGTCGTACATAATTCCATTCAGCAATTCAGACTCCTGAATTATTTCTCAATCAAATACTTCCGATAAAAAATGAAAATAAATAAATATCTCATTGAATTTTTATCTGTATTTTTAGATATTTTTTTACTGCCCAACAATTGAGACATATACTTTCCGTTATAGATGTTTACTAATATTTATTTAAGAACAACACGCCCCGATTTTACTGATGAAATTTCGGGAAATATGCACTCTCATGCCAAGTAAACTGCCATAGAGTTAAAACTACTGTGGATAATTAATAGATAATTATTACGACCTTTTTTAGTATCGATAAGTACAAAAAAAAAATCCAAAACGTGAAAATCTTGACTAGTATAAGTTTAAGTGAGTTGTGAAATAAACATTAAAGATTATTGTTAATTGTTTAGGGATATAGTGTTTCCAAATAAGATGTATCCCTCTTTTGTCACTCTCCAAGAGTTAAAATCAAGAAGTGAAAACCCAAAAGCTCTGTAAAGTAGGTGTGATAATGGACGATCGAGTTACAAATTCTCAAACATTTGCCCAGGGATGCACAACCAACAGTATCGTTGCGAGATAAATATTGTAGCCACTACAAAGACTTATTGCCCGAAGTTAGAAGCTATGAATATTTTAAATATTTAAATTTGGGAATTATCTCAACCATTAAGAAAAAATCTTTACCAGAAATAGCTAAAGTTGTAGGTTTCAAATCTTCACTGGTCTGACATCATTTTATAACTACTTCACCTGGGTTTGTCACAAAAATGAGAAATCGACAATTTTCAATAATATTAACAGCTTGAAAATCTCGTTCCATCACAGTAGTAATAGATTAAACAGGAGATAGAAGGGAAATAAAACAGATTATGTAGCCAGACAATATTTAGGAAGTATTGGCAAAGTAGACCGTGGAATTATCACAGTAAATGCCTATGGTATTTATCAAAATATAACTTTTCTATTAATCTTTAAAGTTTTCCAACCAAAAGGCATTTTTAAACCAGATGAACAATACAAAACTAAAATTGAATTAGCTGTATAAATTATCCTGGAATTAACAGATTTAGGATTGAAAATAGACTTTGTACTTTCTGATAGTTTATCTGGTGATATAGCAATCCTAAATGATTTGTGAAAAATTTAGATGTATTTATTTTGTCTTCTACCTACCACCTACCACCACCAAAAATTTATAACTGAAATAGGATTGCTATAGTAGTTTATTTATTCGGATTTTAGCAGAATATAAATTAAATTTTTTAGTAGCGATTAGAAGTAATCATGGGGTTTAGATGGAATCTCATCAGAGAATAAGAGCCAATAAATGGTCTCAATTTGAGAGAATGTTTAGCAATCAAACATCTTAAATTTAGATATAAGAAATAATTTTTGAGAAAAGACGTTGCCAAACTTACTGGGAAATAACTACAGATCCAGAAACCATGCCACAAAACTCAACATCATTTGTGATGACCAATTTACTTACAGGGAAAAATCAAACCTATTTTAGGTAATCTTTATGGATTAAGAACTTGGGGTGAATATGGATTTCGCCAATGCAAGCAAGAGTTAGGCTGGACAGATTACCGTTTGACTAAGTTTATAGATCTATAAAGATGGTGGGAGCTGATATTTAGTACATATTTAATGGTTAGTTTAAATTCGCCAACTCTAATTTAAGATAACCAATATCAGCGTAGTCAAAAGACCGATATTGATTTCTCTAGGCATCAACAATGGAATCATCAAAATGAGTGGAAAAAATTTTAAAATAATCTTCGCCTGATTATTCAAGCGACAATTATATTATGGCTAATTTTGCTCTAGTTTAAAAATTTTCCTAATAGACATCTCCAATAATACAGCAGTTTTCCGATGGGTAAACCACAGTTAAAAAGTTAGGTTGTAGGTTGTAGGTTGTAGGTTGTAGGGACTCACCTGCTCCCCATAGAATCTTAGGCTAACCTTGTGGTTTACTCTGGTGAAAAGCGCTGTAAAAAATAAAATCAATTATCGTACAGAAATAATCAATTATTTCCCACTACTCCCAACTCCCTCTTTTCTGGAGATGTCTAATAGTAATTTATCACCGAAATTTGATCGACTGATTAATCAGGTGAATCAATTTAAACCTTATTTTCCTGATGGATGATTTCACTTTTTTGTTACTTAGTGATTTCGCAGAGTGACAAAAGAGGGATACCTACTTAAAAGTTAGTAATTCTTTTAATTTTTAAAATAGCTATCAGCAGTCACCATTAGACATCTCCAGAAAAGAGTCTAAAACCCTTAAGCCACCATTCCCAAATCGGTATTTTTGGAGAAGTCTATTCTGCTTTCAAGTGTTTGCCGATAGCTGAGGGCTGATAGATATTTATTCAACCACTTCATTAACCGGGAAGCGGTCAATCAAATGCATAGCCCGATAAGCATTTCGTTGTAAAACATCAGACAAATGAGGCACATGAGGAATCTGAGACAAAAAATCTAGAGTCCGACGTAAAATCCGGACAACATCCCCCTCATCCATACTCGTATTTTCTACCAACTCTTGCCATTCAACACCCAGAGCCCACTGTTCCACCAAACTAATCAAATCCCGTTCCAACCAAACAGGTAAAGCCACTCGATATCGGCGCTGTACCTGAAATAACTGATGTCGTAAATTACGCAAACTAGCCAAAGCCTCCTCAACCTCCACAGATAAATCATAACGAGCCCAACTATCAGGTCTACTAACCTCCGTAACCAGACCAGCACAAGCAGCAGCTAAATGATGGGGGTCAAGTTCGTCAAAAGCCCCAGACACCAAGGCCAATCCTAGCCATAACTCATTATCACCTCGAATTGCAGCACAAGCTTGGCCGACTTCTGTAGGTTCTACTTCATGCAGACAGCCAAAATATTGCAAAATTTCAATGAGATTGAGAAACTCTTGCCAGTGACGTGCCAACTCATCCTCCAACTGAGTTTGCCGATCGCCTATTTCCTGCTCCAAGATAGTCATTCGTCGCCAACTCTTAAGCAGAGTACGAGGATGACCCCAATCTTTCACCGGATGTTCGTCAGCTTGTGCTTCAACAGTTGCGACTTTGTGCATTTGTGCTAAAACTTCTGGAGCATCTGGTGGGGGTGGTATATCTGGAATTTGTTGAGCTAAAGCCAGAGAAACTGCATCACCTTTACGACATTGTCCTAGGCGAAAATCCATCTCAACAGGCAATTCCATAGAGTCTACTTCAGCCAACCGAGGCAAATCTGCGTGCAAAACCACAACATCCATTGCTGCCACTACATACCACCGATTATCCCTACCCAAACACAAATAGTAAGAAGACTGGCCAGAACCCGGAACTTTTGCCACCAATGTTGCAGGAATTGGTTCAGCGCTAGCCTTTTTCGCAGTAGGAACGTGCTTTCCTTTCAAACTAACAATTGTTCCCAACACAGCAAAAGACAAGGATAAAGACATTTCTTTAATGCGGGTTTCCTCAGCCTGCTTTTGCAAAATTTTCAGCAGTCGTTTCTCCTCTTTCCCTCTTTCCCGTAATTTTTCATAGTCAGTTAGCAGTTGTTCGAGAGTGACCAAATCATTCTCTTCATAAATACCCAGCTTTTGCTGTTGAGATGTTAACTCCTCTTGCTTCTGCTCAATTTCCTTGAGCTTTGGCAGTAGAGAAAGAGTAGATAAGTATTGACCAAAACTACGTTCTACTAACTCCTTCGCCTCCTCTAGAGTGTGAGTTTGTAGCAAATTCAGCACCATACCATAGCTAGGAGTAAACTGGCTTACCAGTGGGTCAGCTCCTGAAGTTGCTAAATAAGCTGCCTCTTTTGCTCCCTCAAATCGAGTTTGTACAGTCACAACGTAACCTCGAACGTCCATACCCCGCCGTCCAGATCTACCTGCCATTTGCAGAAATTCTGAGGGTTTTAGTAGTCGGTGGCCGTCATCTGTGCGTTTGGAGAGGCTAGAAATTACAGTAGTTCTCGCTGGCATATTAATCCCTGCTGCCAAGGTTTCGGTGGCAAAGACCACTTTGATTAAACCTTGCTGAAATAATTCTTCGACTAAGCCTTTCCAAGCAGGCAGCATTCCCGCATGGTGAGCAGCTATTCCTCTACTTAGGGGTTCAAGCTGTGGAGAGCGAGCTAGTTCTGGGTTACGGGTAATAAATTGCCCGATCAGGAGTTGTAGTTTGGCTACTTCTTCTTCGTTAACAAGGCTGAAGTTTTTTACCTGAGCTACTTCTTCCACTGCTCGACCGCATCCCCGACGGCTGAATATGAAGTAGATTGCTGGTAGCATATCTCGCTCTTTGAGTTGATACAAGACTTCCGGCAAAAAAGGTTCTAGTTGTCTGTCTCTTCTGTCTCTGCCTGTGTGCCTGTTTTTCGGTTTCAGCCGAGGATTGATTCTTTTTTGATTGTCGGTGAGTAGGGGAAATAGGCCTTTGCTGTTGGAAAAGTTAAATTCTAGAGGAACTGGTCGAAAGTCAGAGTAAATTAGTTCGGTAGGCCCGTGAACTCTGGCTATCCAGTCTGTGAGTTGATCGCTATTAGCTACTGTGGCGGAAAGGCCCAATAATTGAATTTCTGGCGGGCAGTAAATTATTGATTCTTCCCAGACTGTGCCTCGTTGGCGATCGTTCATGTAGTGGCATTCGTCTAGAACTACGGCTTCTACTCTTTCTAGGGATGTGCCTATTTCTCCAATGGGGGTGCCGTAGAGCATATTTCGGAAGATTTCTGTGGTCATTACCAGGATAGGGGCGTCCCGGTTGACGGATGTATCACCGGTGACTAACCCAACTTTATTAGCTCCAAATTGGTTGCGGAAGTCCCGCAGTTTTTGGTTTGACAGAGCTTTTAGGGGTGTGGTATAGAATACTCGTCGCCCACGACTGAGGGCGCGGTAAATGGCGTATTCTCCGATTAGGGTTTTGCCTGAGCCTGTAGGGGCACAAACAACTACGGATTTTTCAGCATTGAGGGCGGCGATCGCCTGTTTCTGGAAATCGTCTAGTTCAAATGGAAATAAGTTCTTCAGATCCAGCTCTGGGCTGTTCTGGGTTGAGTATGACACTAATATTATTTATTCTCTTGACTTTACAAAAATTGTGTGATATTAACTGGTGGATTTTCCAGTTTATATAGACTTTTTTTCATCTTAAACCCTATTACTTGAGGCGGGGAGACAAGGGCAGAGTCAGGGAAGTGGGGATGAAAAATTAAGAACAATTATTTAACTTCTAAGTTATCAAATAATATGTCAACAGAAACTCAAACCCCAAAAGTCTTAGTAACTGGCGCAGGTTGGGCAGGATTAGGAGCCACTCACCACCTAGCCAAACAAGGCTACGACGTTACACTTGTAAAAGCTGGCCCCTATCCTGGTGGTTTAGTGGCTGGTTGGAAAACTCCTGGTGGGCGTTCCGTAGAAGTAGGGATACATTGTTTTGTTTCTGCTATATATACCATAACATATTTTCTCTTGTCAAGAACTTACAGCGCTTTTCAATCTGCACAGGCCACAGGCTGATGTGTTTTTTATTTTGGCGTTGCTGAATGACGGTATGATATGACAGGAGTCATACGTCAAGTGTCAGAAGTAAGATATCAGAAGTTTGAATTCAGGAGGTGGAAAGGAGTTTTTTCCGCAACCTTGAGTTTGAACTAGATATGATTTTTCCTGATGAAATTTGTCCTGATTAAAGACTCTTAAATTGATCTCACTCAGCAGTTTCATACCTATCATCCCGCAAAGATACAATGCCTTAGCTAGGGGTTTTTGTTGAATCTCTGACAGTATATTGAGATTTGTAAAGTTTAAAGATTCTGTAAAGTTTAAAGATTCTGTAAAGATACCGATCGAGGGATTTCCATATCGAATGTAGTCATACAATTATTGTCTCAACGTTGCATTATCGGGGGTGATGGAGGGGACACGGAAGCCCGGAGATGGCTATATAGCGAGATCGGGAGATCGGGAGATGGCAATAAAAATCCATCATCCCGCAAAGATGCAATGCCTTAACTAGGGGTTTTTGCTGAATCTCTGACAGTATATTGAGATTTGTAAAGTTTAAAGATTCTGTAAAGATACTGATCGAGGGATTGCTATATCGGATGTAGTCATGCAATTATTGCCTCAACGTTGCATCATCGGAGAACAATTTAATAAGTTACACAAGAAACTAAGATCAACTCAAAAGTTACTTAGTCGTAAGATTAAAGGTTCTTATAACTATCAGAAAGCACGACTGAAGGTAGCAAGGATTCACGCCAAAATTAAAGATTCAAGACTTGACTATACTCGATTGTCAGCATCGCTGTCATCAAAATGAATTATTCCTTGATGAGGTTATTATTAACCGAGCCGACAAGACGAATTAATAAGTGCCACAATACCTAGCTCAAACTCTTTTAAACCTGCTTGCTATTAGTAGCAACAAGGCAAAACTCTTTTTTTAAAGTTTATAACTATAGTTGGTGTATCAACATCATGATCATCTCTTCTTTATCTGAAAAATCAAATACTGAACTCATACAACATGATGAGTTATCTGAGTTAATAAATTCTGAAGACTTAAAATTCCATGTTTCATCGCTTTTAGCACTTTTAAGTACAGCTGTATATAGAAATACTTACAATGAAACTTTTTCTATACCAGTGTACTCATATATCAACAATAGTAGCTTAGGGAAGTTACCCGAAGCTTTTGTGAAGAGAAGTTTTACATTTGACTCTAATAGAAACCCCACGTTGGAGGAACTGTCAAGGTCGATCGAGTTTACACTTGAAAGTTCCGATTCTGAGAAAACAACAATAAATAATGATGATACTGTGGGTATTATTGTCGTTGTGTCTGAGAAACCACTTTCTCAGGAAAGGATAGATGCTGCTAAAACATTACATCAACTCACTAAAAGTGAACTGACCTGCATTGTCACCAATACCGATAAATTGGTCGAAATTTATTTTGTAAACAGTAATTCCAGTCGTTATCAACGTATCCCCAAATACTTGTGCAACCTGGCCAACGCGGTTTTAAAAAATCCCAGTCAATGTATTCATACTTCTAACATTTTAAGCCCCAATGAAATCGAGCAGCAGTTGAGCTTTGCCAACGCGGTTTTAAAAAATCCCAGTCAATGTATTCATACTTTTAACATTTTAAGCCCCGATGAAATTGAGCAGCAGTTGAGATTTAGTCGAGGTGAGAAGATCAGCATTTCTGATAGACCAGTTTACAAAGAGATAGAAGCCTTTGCCTCCAAAACACCCAATGCGCTGGCGGTAAGTTCTGGTCTGAAGAATCTTAGTTATGGTGAATTGAATAGTGAAGCTAACAAACTAGCACATTTTTTGCTTCAATTTCCTGTCACCATAGGGGATAAAGTTGTAGCATTTGTTCAGCGATCGACAGATATCATTAAAGCAATCTTGGCGATTCATAAAGTAGGGGCTGTTTATGTTCCCATCGATCCAGCTTTTCCCAAAGAAAGAATACTAGCAATTTTGCAGGAAGTCAAACCTAAATTGATTTTGACGCACTCGGATGGCGAGGAAGTTTTTGAGAATATTGATATCCCTAGATTAAACCTAGAACATTCTTCTAAAATACTAGATTCTTTTCCATCAACAAACCCCGAAATCAACGTAAACCTAGATAATGAATCTCATATCTTTTTTACATCAGGAACAACTGGAAAACCAAAAGGTGTAGTTGCTACCCACAGAAACCTAGTACAATACCTTTCCGTTGCTTGTAAAAAATACAAATTTTGCAGTGACGATAAGTTTATATCAGCAGCTAGATTTACTTTTAGTATCAGTTTGTTTGAAATATTAACTCCCCTATTTGTAGGGGGAGCAGTGCGGATTGTTTCTCGAGACGTTGTTCTCAACTTGCCTCAATTATGTGAGGAGTTACAAAAAGTTACAGTGTTTCATTTTGGACCTAGTTTATTAAAACAGTTACTCCCCTATATTGAAGAAAATTTCCCAGATTTTAGTTCCTTTAATAAACTGAGGCACGTTTCCTCTGGGGGTGATATGGTACCTCCAGAAATTTTGGAAAAATTGAAGAAAATTTTCGTAAATGCAGAAGTATATGTGATTTACGGATCGAGTGAAATTAGTTGTATGGGGTGTACTTATGAAGTACCTAGAGACATCACTTTGAAGAAAACTAAAGTGGGCAAGCCTCATCAAAATATGTCCGTGAGAATTTTTGACAAGCACGGAAATATGGTTCCTATTGGCGCACCAGGAAAACTATATTTCGCAGGAGATGGAGTTGTTAAAGGCTATTTGAACCTAGAAAACTTGACGGCTGAAAAATTTATTCAAATTGACGGTCAACGGTTTTATTCTATTGGTGATATCGGAGGCTTCGACACAGAAGGAAACATCGAATTATTAGGACGAGATGATTTTCAAGTACAAATTCGCGGGATGCGCGTAGAGTTGCCGGAAATTGAATATTATTTGAAATGTTTTCCAGCGATTTCTGATTGTGTAGTGGTTGGCAGAGTTCTCGAAAATAACACGGATACATCTCTGGTAGCATATCTTGTTTTAAAGAGCTGTTCTGATGTAACCGCCATGAAAATCCGAGAGCATTTGAGTAAATTCCTCGCTGATTACATGGTCCCAACTGTTTTCGTTAAATTGGACAAGCTTCCCACCAATTACAATGCTAAATTAGATAGGAGTCAACTGCCTTCACCCAAGATCGATAATATTCTAGTGACTTCGGCATTTAAAAAATCTTCTGACGCTGTTGAAACTGTGCTGATCGAATACTGGGAAAAAATGTTTAATATTCAGGGAATTGGAGTCAATCATGATTTTTTTGAACTGGGTGGAGATTCTCTTCTTGCTGTTCAATTTTTAATGGAAGTGCAAAAGCGTTACGGTCAGTTAATCCCGATTTCGACACTGCTAGAAATATCAACCATTAAAGACCTCGCTGCTATTATCAGAGGCAAGATTACCATCCCTGAAATAGGTAATGTCACAGTCTTGAAACAGGGGAATGGTTTATTACCCCCCCCTATTTTGTTTATATGGTGTGTTGTTGTACAAAGACCTGGCAGACAGCTTAGATATTGAGAATATGGTCTGTAGTGTTTACCTGCAAGAAGAAATTGATGTTATTCAAAAGGGTGTAGATTCACAGGAGTTTCAAGAATTTCCTGATGTCAAACGAATCACGCAACTCTACTTAAACTCAATTAAAAAATACCAGCAACAAGGGCCATACTTCCTCTGTGGAGAATCTTTTGGAGGAATTATTGCATTAGAAGTGGCGCGAGAGTTGATTTCGCAGGGGGATGAGGTTAAGCTAGTTGCCATGTTGGATACTAACGTACCTGGTTTCACAGATCGTTTAAGCACTTGGCACAAAGCCATTATTCACTTGAATAGTGGGGGAATACGATCTCTTTCTGCTAAAATTTTGGCTCGATTGGCAAATAAAGACAATAAGCCGAAAAGAGAAAAAAACGCGACTAATTCAGCTATTTCAGATGATGAATTTGCTGATGTGCGAGGATATTTTCGCAAAAAAGCGATCGATAATTATGTTATAGAGCCTTATGACAATTCTGTAGTATTATTCCGGGCAACAAAGCGATCGGAGTTTGAACCAAAGCAAGTTGATTTGGGTTGGGGA
>JBARXI010000327.1:0-3254 GCA_049647275.1 Microcoleaceae cyanobacterium | reverse complement strand
TATAAATAAATATAGATACTGAGGCATTATCAAATCTCATGACCAAGAAAAATAGGTAACAAGCCGACCCTTTCTAGAGGATGAAAATTCAAATATTCCTGGTCGAAAACTACCGACTTCAGCCGATAGTCACTGATAACTGATAACTGATAACTGATAACTGAAATGACATATATCAATGGGGTGGATGCAAAAATAGAAATAATTTCTGTTCATGTACCCAAAACAGCAGGCTCGACATTTAAAAAAGTTCTATTACAAGTTTATGGACGTAAAAATGTAATTTTAGATTATCCTAGACCGAACAAAAGACGTTATCAAGCCCTGGAAAGTATTCATGCTCAAACCAAAGTAATTCACGGTCATTTTCCGGCAAATAAATATGATGAATATTATCCAGATGCTCGCCAAATCATCTGGTTAAGAAATCCCATAATTGCATTATTTTCTCGGTACTATTTTTTAAAGAGTGTTAACCAGACACATTATGTCAGTAAAATGCACGAATATTTACAACAAGAAAAAAATGTAGATTTGATTGAATTTGCAGAAATCCCAGAAAATCAAAATCAGATTAAACGCAAGTACATCAAAGAAACTACATTAACAGACTTTTACTTTATTGGTATTCAAGAATTCTTTGAAACTGATATCAAAGAATTAAAAGAAATGTTAGAATGGCCAGAAATTGCTGTGGGTTATAAGAATAAAAATATATCGGCAGAATATCAAGAAAGTCTGCAAGAATTACTAAAAAATCAATCAATAATCGCTCAATTAGCAAAACTCAATCAGGAGGATATAGAAATATATCAAGAAGCCTTAAGTTTGAGAGAAAAAAGACTAAAAAAATCGGGTTTATTGTATGGTGATGACCAAGAGCAAAAGCAACTAGAATTAAAAAAAATACAGCAACTAAAACTTAACCCAGAACGCTCGTCTTTAGAGATAACAAATATTGCCGATAACTGTGAGCCGTTAGTATCAAGAGGCAATATCGATAAAGTAATAATTAATGATGAAGGATTAAACATTCACGGATGGGTAGCATCTCTAGATTCTGGTGTTGTGGAAAATTTACAAGTAACAGTTGCAGGCATAAAAATATCTAACTTTGAAATAACTCGTGGTTTGCCCAGCCCAGATATAAAAAAGATATGCTCTCATCTAGACAAAGCTGAAGCCGCTAGATTTTCTTTAAAAATCCCGATAATTCCACAACAAATCCAGGAGTATCAGGATTTTTTGATAGTTTTAATTCCCCTGTTTCAAGGTAGTGAAGGCACTATCTTATCCAAGTTGTTTAATCCTTGTCTACCAACTCCTAGTCAAGAGTTAATTCAGTCGATCGGTGATGGAAATAAAGGAGTGTTTATTCGTACAGCTTTGAAATTTTTAGGTTATTTTATTCAAATTGCTAATCTGAAACCGACAGACAAAATTTTTGATTTGGGATGCGGAGTAGGTCGCATAGCTTATGCTTTAGCTTATTATCTTGACTCAATAGCTTCCTATGAAGGTTTTGATATTTCAGATAAGTTAGTTTCTTGGGCTAGACAAAATATTACTCCCGCCAGACCTAATTTCAATTTTACATCTTTAGATATCTATCACTCTATTTATAATCCTACTGGTAAGATTTTACCTACAGATTTCAGGTTTCCATATTCTGATGAAAGTTTTGATTTTGTCTGTGTAATTTCTCTTTTTACTCATCTACAAGCTGCTGAGGTTAAGTATTATCTCAATGAAATTTATCGAGTTTTAAGGAGGGGTGGTAAATGTTTTTTGACTTGTTTTTTACTAAATTCAGAGTCACAACATTTAATGGCAAAGGGGAAGAGCTCTCAAAATATTATTTATCAACTTGAGGAAAGTTTTACTACAAATCCCGATCTGCCAGAAGAAGCTATAGGGTTTGAGGAAAGTTTATTATTAAATTGGATTGAAAAGCAGGGTTTTACTTTGGTAAATAAAACATTAGGTTTTTGGTGTGGGCGTCGAGCTTTTGTATGCGAAGATTTCTTAGTTATAGAGAAAATTTGAGCTAAATTAAAGTTTTAGGTGGTAGGTGGTAGGTGTTAGGTTTTAGCTAGGGCAGTAATACCAGTTTGATAAATATTTGCTACAAATAGTTAGACTGTTTCTAGTAGGGACAATTCATGAATTGCTCTACAGTAGTCGGGAGGAATAGCCTCTCCCACATTTCAATGTTATGAATCTGTATCTCCTGACTCCTGACTCCTAGCAGCCCAATACTTTGTAGCAATATTTTATGAAACTGGTATAAACTATTCTGACCTAAAACCTATAACTTTTCTCATTGCCTCTTACCTAAAATCCTAAATTTTGTACCTCATCTAAATTAGAAAGGCTGTATAAACAGTATCTAATTTAGAATTGACTAAAAATTAAAATTATGTTAAATATTCTGTAAATAAACCTTACTTAAAAGATGGCATTATTATAGATTCATGGTAGATATTATTTCAATTCATGTACCTAAAACAGCAGGTACAACTTTTAAGGATATATTGTTACAAGTTTATGGTCGGGAGGGAGTTTGTGTTGATAATCAACCGGGATATCCAGAAGTTGGAGACAATGTTAGGGTGATTCATGGTCATTTTCCGACGATTAAATATGAGGGAAAATATCCTGGAGCCAAAAGAATAATTTGGCTGAGAAACCCTGTAGAGCGTTTAATTTCTCAATACTTTTATTGGAAAGGTTTACCCTTGGGAAATAATCCATTTAATGACCCTCATCATAAATTAGTCATAGAACAAAATTTAAGTATTGTCGAATTTGCCGAAATGCCAGAAATGCGGAATTTAATGTATAAAGCCACCAGTGAAAAACCCATCACAAATTTTTATTTTATTGGCATCAAAGAATATTTCTCTGAGGATTTGCAAAAACTTCAAGAAAAATTGAATTGGCAAAATTTTCAGGTAAGTACTAAACAAACAAATCAATATCCTGGTTATCAAGAAAAATTGCCAGAAATATTGTCTGACCAAAAAACACTAGATAAATTAGCATCTCTGAATCGGCTGGATATAGAATTATACCAACAAGCCCTAAGACTGAGAAAATAAACCATAAGTAAATTCAAAAATCATTCGTAATGGTCGGAACAGCAAAACTAGAAATATTAGAAGTAGAAAAATATTCTAATTTGGCAGAATTATTAGGTTGTGCAATCGACATTCCTGAAACTGGGGAACAGAAAAATACATACACAATTGATA
>JBARXI010000326.1:0-17129 GCA_049647275.1 Microcoleaceae cyanobacterium | reverse complement strand
ACCGGAAGTAGTTGAGCAGCGGGCAAAAAGTAAGAAGTCAAAAAGTCAAAAAAAGAAAGGAAATAACAAAAGCACTTAGATAAATAGTTAGTCTCGAAAAGAGCATTTCGCCAGCATAGGAATTATTTCTTTAGTATCTCCTCCAAGAATTCAAGTTTTGGGCGATGCAGGTTTGTGGTTATCTGATAATTTAATCAACTTGCTTCAGCAACAAACGGATGAATAACTAAAAGTTTTTTTTGCTATTACATTCACTTTTTCTGAATTAAATTAGGGTAACCGCTTCTAAAATTACCAAACGATAGAACTACCTTGAAAACCAAACTCAACTCCATCACCCACAATCGGATTTGGTTGCGTAAGTCCTGTTACTGTAGAAGGAATAGCAAAAAGGTTAAAACTAACACTCTTGCTGATTACAGAACAGAATAATTGCTTCTATCCCCCCTCTATTCTCCCACACTTCAAATCTCTCTTAATAGCGTTCTAAATACCAACCAGGAATGCCATAATTCCACCCTTGAGTATTTCCAAAACATTCAGCCTTTTTTAATTCTCGATCGTCAGACACCATTTTCAGAGATTTTAGGTTATAGTCAGCTTGTTGTTTTGGGGTTAAGTTTTGGGTGGTATTTAATGGAGATTTTTTTTCTTTTTCCATCATTTTCTTATTCCAAATCATTTATTAGTTTTATCTTAACCCACCCCATGAAATTCATGAATACTTCTGACAATTAATCGAAATATTTATTAAAATAACTTTATATTTATTGATTAAAAATAAAAAAAACTAACATAAATCTCCAAAAAATAATGTAGAGAACATTTAAGGAAACGTCTCTACAAAAGTTGAATGAAAACCCTTATGTAATTTCACCGAATATCTAATAGACATCTCCAGAAAAGAGGGAGTAGGGAGTAGGGGGAAATAATTGATTATTTCTGTATGATAATTGATTTTATTTTTTATTATCGGAGATGTCTAATGAATAATCCGCCCATCTTTAAAAATTGTTTGTTTACTGGAGTGGGTAGTCAAACGATCTAATAAAGTAGCACTAGCCTCATTCAATCCAATCAAATTCACCTTAATACCCCGTCTGCGAAAACGCAGCACAACCTTATCTACTGCATCTATAGCCGACTGATCCCATAAATGAGCATAAGTTAGATCCACAGTAACAGACTCTATATGTTCGCGAAAATCAAATGCGTTGAGAAAATTCTCAACAGAAACAAAGAAAATTTGACCATTAACACTATAAATACGTTCGAGACCATTTTCTTTTAACTGAGAGTCAACAAAAATCAGCGCAGCAATTTTACGACTGAAGAAAATTGCACTCAGCGCCACCCCTATAATCACCCCAATCGCTAAGTTATGAGTCAAGACTGTAACCAGCACAGTTGTAACCATCACCGCAGTTTCACTCTTGGGAACCCGACGAATATTTCTAATGGAAGCCCAGTGAAACGTACTAATAGACACCATAATCATCACCGCGACCAATGCTGCCATAGGAATACGTGCTACCCAATCATTCAGCAGAATAATGCAAGTGAGGAGAAAAATACCTGAACTCAGAGACGACAGTCTAGTGCGCCCACCAGAGCCAATATTAATCATAGACTGACCGATCATCGCACATCCAGCCATCCCACCAAAACATCCGGCGACAATATTCGCAATTCCTTGTCCTACTGCTTCCTGATTTTTATCACTAGAGGTGTCGGTGAGGTCATCAATCACATTAGCTGTTAAGAATGATTCGAGTAACCCCACTAAAGAAAGCGCCAAAGCATAAGGCAGAATAATATTAAGGGATTCAAAGTTTAGCGGTACAATTGGCAAGCCAAAGCTAGGCAAAGTGTCGGGCAATGTTCCCATATCTCCTACAGTGGGCACATCCGAGCCAGTAGCGATCGCAAATATGGTCAGCACAACAATGGCAACTAAAGGAGAAGGTATTACTCTAGTGATGCGTGGCAAACCGTAAATAATGCCTAATCCTGCTGCTACCATTATGTATACCCATACCGAAGCATCTTCAAACTGAGTCAGTTGAGCATCAAAAATCAATATTGCCAGAGCATTGACAAATCCTAGCATTACAGCTCTAGGAACAAATCGCATTTGATTTCCTAGCTTAATCCATCCCAAGAAAATCTGCAAGAAACCTGTAAGAATGGTGGTTGCCAACAGATAATTTAAACCATAATCTTTAACCAAATTTGTCATCAGCAAAGCCATAGCGCCGGTTGCTGCAGAAATCATCCCCGGTCGCCCACCCAAAAAAGCTGTAACAATGGCAATGCAAAATGAAGCGTACAGCCCTACTTTTGGATCTACACCAGCAATAATAGAAAAGCCAATGGCTTCAGGGATTAAAGCTAAAGCTACTACAGCGCCTGCTAATAAATCTTTTTGTATGTTGGAAAACCAGGCTTCTTTCGTTAATATATTATATTTCATTTTCTCCCAATTTCTAGCACAACAATAGTACAATCCCAAAAACCATAAAATTCTAAGGACAGATAACATTTGTATCATATATGCAAAGACATTAGGTAAAATAATCAAAATAGACAGATTTATTTTTTGATATTTGCTAAAAGTCGTTTAGGGCAGGTTTTATAGATAAAAAGATACTTGTTTGTTGCAAAATTTTTGGTGAGACCCAATCGGACATAATTTTGTCAGGTTGATAGCTAATTTATGATTTTCTACATCTTTGCAAAAAATAGCTGAAGCATCGCGATCGCTCTTATAAATTTTTGACATTACTGCTGCTAAATAAAATTTTCGCTATCAACAAAAAATCTTCTTTTAAAGCAAGGTGTGTAACGATTAAACTATTCAGAATGAAAGACAACAAATAATGCTGCCACACTCCCTACTTAATCTTTGTTTAAATAGAAAATTTTATCCTCTTATTGCCATTTTTGCCTGACAGTATTCATGGGGAATTTGACAATAACGACATTCCCACGGGCTAGGTTTTGGGTTGAGAGATTTAGAATTAGCAATAATAGCTATCGCTTCTCTCAACCGTTGTCTAAATTTGCGGTCAACTTGCCAAGCAGGAATCTCTACAATACCATCTGGATATATTAATCGTCCGTGGGGTATTTGTTTTTGACAAATATCTTGAGTTTCTAATGCCAAAGGTAACAGCAACATATACAATAATACCTGCATTTTGTGAGAATTTTTGCGCTTACCAGTTTTGATATCCTCAACTATTACCCACTCATCTTTGACAGCAACAATATCTGGTCTACCAGAAACACAAACGTCATAAATTTTGCCATTGACTTTGAATGAATTTTGCTGTTCGACGTAGACAGTAAAATCTTGTTCTTCGAGAGTTATTGCTCTTTGAATTACCTTTTCATCATGTTCGGTGGAGTCATAATTATTAGGTTGTTTGGGAAATTGATAATTGCTGATTTGTTGGATTGAGTATATACATTTGATCTCTTCTGCTAATACTTTTGCTAGCCATGTCACCCAGATAAATTGTTTAATTCTTGATTGAGGTGTATAGTTCATATTTTTTTGGGGAAATAATTTAATTTGACTATTCATACTTTATCTCTATTATTCAGGAATTGTAAATTAATTGAAATGACTATTTTTAGCTATTAAATTACTGGAAATTACAGCAAATAACGCTAAATGACAGGAAATGACAATTTTCTGATTATGGATTTTAAGTTATGGAAAAATAGTTATAATTTTAATGTTAGGTTTTTCAGGAGGAGACAATATGACTGTTACAGAATTAGAAGAACAATTTATCGGTGAAATGGCAGATGGATTGTTTGAAAAAGAGAATGGTCAGGAAACTGATAATGAGGTTTTATTTCGGTTGCGGTTTAGTCGAGATAACTATGAATTGCCAAATCAAACAGATACAGCAGAGAAAGATATTAATCAATTAATGACAGATAAAGGTCGTCCAATCACAGATATTCAAAGAAGACTTCGGGAAAAAGTCATTAAAATTCTACTTGATAAATATTTAAAGGAGATATCAGGATATCTAAGTGAAAAAGAGTTGAATGATTTAAAAAATCCAAAAAGAGGTCAGGGTAATATTTGGCAAATTGCTTATAATTGGTTATGGGATTATAAATTTACTCGGTGGGTTGAAACTAATTTTTGGTCATGTTTAGAAAAGCGAGCAGAAAAAAATCTAGATTGGATGAATTTGCAAAATGATGCAGAAATGGCAATGGTTGAGAGGTTGCATATTCCTAAAAAAGAAACAAAACCTCTAAAAGTTTCTGTCGAAAAACCTTATTGGGCGTTTATTAGTTTGCCGGAATCTGATGGTTATTTATTATTGTTAAATCATGGAGTTGTGAGTCAGTGTGTGGTTTGTCCGTCTCAGGCTTTTGCTCTTGATTATCAGTTAGAAAAAATCAGGCTTTTGCCACAAAATCATAGTTTGGCTTATGAGGAGGAATGTAGGTTTACTTTTAATGAAGTGGGAGAAGAAAAGTTTGTAGCGATCGCTCTAGAAAAACCTCTAGATTTAGCATGGTTAAAACCTAATGAGGAGGAAGTAGCACCAGAATTAACAGGGAAAAGAATGCAGGAATTATGGCAAGAGTTGGAAAAGCAAAACAACTGGCGGGTTTATTCTCAGCAAGTTGAAGTAGTGGGATAATATATTCAATAGAAAGGAGAAAATTATGCAGAAGAAAAAGATGTAGGTTTGGCTAAGTATGTAGGCACAATAAAACTAAGTATAGACCCTTTGGAATATCAACAACAAATTAGGGATGAATGGTAGTGAAGAAAAGTTTAAATCAATAAAAAAGGAAACTAAAAATGGACAAACAGCAGATAAAAGTATACACAGATTTTCTCCTAAAGGCACTCCAAGCAACTGCCGACAGCAATGGCAATCCTGAAGTAGTCTACCCACTTCTGGAAGCAAACTTAGACAAACTCGATCATAACTTTGCCGATATATTAGACATCTCCGAAAATAGTCAAACGCTTAGTATCACTATCTTTTTGGGAGCGATCGCCACTTATCTAAGATAGTTGATTTTTACAGTAAAATCAGTATTACAGATACTTACTATTAAAAACTATCAAGGTAAGTCACCCTGAAAGTCAACTGATTTATATGGATACTAAGGAGGAATTGCTACTACAAAATAAATGCACCTATTCGTAATCTAACCAGACCACAAATAGTCGTTATTATTTGTGCATATTTATCAGGATTTATCCTAAATCTTTCTTGGGCTACCCGAAAGATTTTTAGTAATCTAATTATATGTTCTACAAAAATTCTTTCAGATGCCAGCTCTTTATTTTGAGACTTTTCCTTACTGGTTAATTCTTTATTTTTGGGCTTTTTTTGAGGTGTTTTTATTGCTGGTTCTCCCACATAAGCTTTATCCCCGGTAAATTTTTGTTCTTGATGGAATTTTTCTTGGGTTTCACGAAAAAAACTTATATCGCTTGTTTTGCCTGGTTTTCCAGCTTCTATGTCAACAATATCTTTACCTGAAGGTAACACAATTACCTGACTTTTTCTTGTATGACTTTTTTTCTTTCCTGAGTAATATTCTTTTTGTTTTTCATATTTTCCCGGCCTTTTTATACCCTGTTCATAGCTATCTATGATTAATTCGTATTCTGCTAAAATTTCCTTAACAATTTCTTGGTCACTTGAGTTTTTTTTACCTGTTCTAGCAGACTTGGTGGTAACAATTCCCCAATTATTGGTGTCCAATAATTAAAGATATCATTGGCAGTAGTTTCACTTACTCCAAATTGAATTCCTAATAGTTGAAATGTTGTCAAATGTCTTAAATAAGTTAAGGTTAAAATGAAATGTTGCTGAGATCGATAATTTAGGTGGCCTACCACCACCAGAAGCAATTATTCTAACTTTTTTTGCTGTGGCTATTTCTTGCTTATTATTGTGAAGTTTTTCTGCTTGTTTTAATAACTTTTCTAGCTGTTCATACTTGATACCTAATAAACGTTCTGATTCTTGTGGATGACTGTGAATGTACTCAAGCATAATGGTCTTAATTAGCCACTAAAAATTAAATTTTTTATTACTCTATCACAATTTATTTATTTTTCGGAGATGTCTATTACGAAACAGGGCAACTGCTAATCTTTCAGAAGTGAAACCAGAAGATGCAAAAATGAACACAGTAGTTATTTTCAACCTGAGCAATCTTATTAGGAAATTCCCTCTTGGTACTAGAGCAAATAATGTGGAAATTGCGATTACAGCTTATAAAGTAGTGCTGACAATTCGTACCAAAAAAGATTTCCCGTGGGATTGGGCAATGAACCAAAACAGTCTGGGTAATGCCTACCTATTCAGAATCAAGGAAGACAGAGCAAATAATCTTGAACTTGCTATTGCTGCATTTGAATCAGCCTTATTAGTTTACACTAAAGAACACTCTCCCTACCCTTGGGCAATAGCTCAAACTAATTTAGGCAATGCCTACAGTCAAAGAATTAAGGGAGACATAGCAGATAATCTTGAATTTGCTATTGCTGCCTACAAAAGTTCCTTGGAGGTTTGCACCAAAAAGGATTACCCTACCCAGTGGGCGACAACTCAAAATAATTTGGGTACTGCCTACCTTAACAGAATTAAAGAAAACACTACACAAAATCTTGAAAGTGCCATTGCTGCATTCGAGCTAGCTTTGTCAGTTCATACCAAACAAAATTTTCCTGACAATTGGGCAATGGCTCAAAACAATCTAGGAACTGCTTACAGATACAGAATCAAAGGGGATAGGTTAAAGAACATGGAAAATTCCATTACTGCACACCAACGTGCATTAGAAGTTTATACAAAAAAAGACTTTCCGTATGATTGGGCAATGACTCAAGGTAATTTGGCTGCCACTTATGGTAATAGAATCAAGGGAGACAAGGCAGAGAATCTTGAATCTGCTATTGATACCTTGAAAGAAGCTTTGTCAGTTTATACTAAACAAAATTTCCCTATTCAATGGGCAACAACTCAGAATAACCTGGGCAACGCCTACTGTAACAGAATCAAGGGAGACAAGGCAGAGAATCTTGAATCTGCTATTGATGCCTACCAACGATCGTTAGAGGTTTGTACTGAAAAAGCTTTCCCTCATGATTGGGCAACTACTCAAAATAATCTAGGTAATGTTTACCTTTCTACTAGAATCACAGGAGACAGGAAGAAGAATCTTGAACTTGCTATTACTAAATTCCAACTCGCTTTGTCAGTTCATACCAAACAAGATTTTCCCTACAATTGGGCGATAACTCAAAATAATCTGGGGAATGCCTACTGTGACTGTGAAAAAATCACAGGAGACAAGTCAGAGAATCTGAAAAATGCTATTACTGCTTATCAACAAGCATTGGAGGTTTACACCAAACAAGATTTCCCTATTGATTGGGCAATGACTCAAAATAATCTGGGTACTGCCTACGCTGAAACAATCCGCGAAAACAAAACAGAGAATCTAGAAAAAGCTATTGCTGCATTTGAAAAAGCTTTGGAAGTTCGTACTCTTGAAGCTAATCCCATTGATTACCTCCAAACTAGCAAAAACTTAGGCAACCTCCACTTCAAGCAAGGCAACTGGAAACCCGCCATAAATGCCTACGAAAAAGCTATAACCGCAGTCGAACTCATTCGCAGTTGGTCGCAAGACGACGATCGCCGCCAAGAAATTCTGGAAAATGCCATCGGAGTCTACGAAAATATTGTCCAATGCTGCGTCAACCTCCAGCAATACGATAAAGCAGTAGAATATACCGAGCGTTCCCGTTCCCGTATGGTAGTAGAGTTAATGGCAAGTAAAGACCTCTACCCAAATGCCGAAATACCACCGCAACTCCTAGAGGAATATTATGGCTTGCAACAACGTTTGTCTGACCTCCGTCGCTCCACCCCCGTAGGGACGTTCCATGGACCGTCCCTACCAGATGCTAATAGTCGGTTTGACCGTCGCGACAGTGGGGAAGAGGCAGAGCAAAAGTTGACAGAAATTAAGGAAATAGAAGCAAAACGGCAAGAGGTTTGGCGAGAGATTCGTAAGTCTGACCCTATTTTGGCGGGTCAGTTGCAGGTAGACCCCCTGAGTATCGAGCAGATGCGAGCCTTAATTAAGGATGAGGAAACGGCGATCTTGAGTTTTTACACTACTAATGATGATACCTATATATTTATAGTGGGTCGGCAGGATGTTCAACTTTTCACTTGCGAAGGTCAGGGTATTGAGACTTTGCAAAATTGGATAGGTCAAAACTGGTTAAAACCTTATGTTGACTACACAAATGAGGAAAATAGAGAATGGCGTAACAACATGGGAGCATTTCTGCAACAACTTGCCCAACGCTTGCAACTCAATCAACTTATTACCAAGCACCTCACCGACATCAAAGAATTAATTATTGTGCCTCATCTATATCTGCATCAAATTCCGTTTGCTGCTTTGCCTTTAAATAATCTAACTATTTCCTCAAGCGAAACAATATTAGACACTCGCCTATCTATTCCCACTGGCAAAAAAACCACCCCACCACCTGCCAAAAAACCAAAAACACCTCAAACTCAACCCACCTACCTCAGCGATATATTCCGTCTGCGAGTTATACCCAGTTGCCAAATACTTAGCTATTGCGACAACCGCAACAAAACCACCGACTCCCCAAAAATGGGTATTGTGGAAAACGCCACAGGCGACCTCATTTTTACCGGATACGAATGTCAAAACCTCGCTCAAATGTTCCAAGTCTCGAAAGACTTCCGCCTCCAATACCAAGAAGCAACAGTCAGCAACTACCGCGAACTCACAAAACAAGTACAGTTTCTCCATTCCAGTCATCACGCTAGCGCCGACTTAAATAACCCCCTAGATTCAAAACTAAAATTATTTGATGGAGAAGTCACCCTTGGGGATGTGTTTACCTGGCGTTTACCAAAATTAACCGATGTCTTCCTCTCCTGTTGCGAAACTAATCTCACGGTCAGCAAACTTGACGATGACATTCTAACTATTGCAGCAGGTTTCCTGAGTGCAGGCGCTCAGAGTGTAGTCAGTACATTATGGGCGGTGGATGATTTCGCGACGGCACTATTTTGTTTGTTTTATTATGAATATCGCCAAAACCCCAACTACACTCGCCCGCAAGCATTACACGCAGCTCAAGTTCAGTTGCGGAGCTTGACAGGAGAACAACTTAATGGTAGATATCGACAGCAGTTAGAGAAGCATTTGCGGGATATTGAGACGGAGGAAAATAAAAAACGGGTTGGGGAAATGAAACTTAGTCTCGCCTGGTTATGTGAGCAAGAATATCCGTTTATTAGTCCGTATTATTGGGCTGGTTTTGTGTCTGGTGGGTTGCAGTGAGCTGTTTGTAGTTTGGCTTTAGCCCGATGATATTTGAGGGGTTAGAGCAAAACTACGAGCTTAATTAAAATTGTTTTCCTGAATATAATCATCTTTTTTCTGATAAGTTTAATATCATGTTGGGATAATCAACTTTATTCCTGATAAATTTACTTTTTTTCCTCCTGACTACTGTAGGGGTAATTTCTGATAGAATGCTCCGCAAACATGAATTACCCCTACTTCAAATCATAATTTCACCCTCTCCACACCAGAATAAATATTAAACTTTCTTCCCCGCAGAAACCCCACTAAAGTAATATTAAATTCTCTGGCTATTTCCACTGCCAAACTACTGGGTGCAGAAACAGCACAAACTATCGGCACACCTGCAGTTATACACTTTTGTAAAATCTCAAAACTTGACCGCCCACTCACCATCACAATTCGATTATTTAAGGGTAACTCTCCGGCTAAAAATTCTGAACCAATCAATTTATCTAAAGCATTATGTCTTCCCACATCTTCCCGCAACTTCAACAATTCTCCATGAGCATCAAATAAACCTGCAGCGTGTAAACCACCCGTAGATTTAAACAAACCTTGAGCACTACTTAATTTGTCAGGCAAACTATAAATAACCTCGGCAGAAATTTCTAATCCTAAAGGAATAGCTGAAAATCCTTTGATTTGCAGTGATTCTATACTTTTTTTTCCACAAACTCCACAAGCACTAGTTGTAAAAAAATGTCTTTCTAGGGTTTTTAATTTAGGGTTTAATTCAGGCTTTAGACTAACATTTACAATATTTTGTTTTTGCTCGCCATCAATTTCTGGGTCTATACAATAACTAATTTTTTCAATATCTTCACGATTTTTTATAACCCTTTCACTGTAGAGAAAACCTGTAGCTAATTCAAAATCTGCTCCTGGAGTTCGCATTGTTACTGCGACAGTTTGTTTGGGGAAAGTCAGGCGAATTTCTAAAGGCTCTTCTGTAGCTAATTGGTCATAACGAGTATAAATTTTGCGATTTTCTACTACCCAAATTTGTGCTTTTGTTTTAGTACTGGAGGAATTTTTCATATTTAGGAAATAGTCATTTCAGTTATCAGCTATCAGTTATCAGTGACTACTCCCTGAAGTCGGTAGCTTTACTTCAGGAATCTTTTAATTTTAATCCGGTTGAAAGGGTCGGCTTGTTACCTCTTTTTCTTGGTCAAAATTCAAAATTAATCTCTGACTAAGTTTCAGAATTTAGCAATGTCCGCGCCCTATTTGCGTAGTGCTATAAATACTGATACTATTCCTGCATCTATCATACGATGATAATCTTCTATTGTCCATTTAGTAAGATTAGTCATAATGTGGTTTTGTGATTTAGAGAGATTTATTTTTATGTTATAGCGCTTCGCGCAGGGAACAGGGAATTAAAAAGCTTTTTACATCAGGTATGAAGTAATTATTTATTGCCTCCTGGCTGTAACTACACCAGAGCGAAGCACTATATATCATGTCCGGATATCTGCAAATTTCCCTATTCTCCCTACTCACTTATATTAGACATCTCCATAAAATAAACAAGCCTTTTATTTAACCATTGCATAGGATAACTGAAGAAAATAAAATTCACCCTAAAAATCATTTTTCGCACCTTTTTCCTCAAAATATCTTCCCTGTTGCCTATTCCCAGATGAGCTGTTGCCTGCTCCTAAAAAATATATATATCTTTTTCACGCCTATGTCTATTATGTTCCTTGAATACTTACAGCACTTTTGAGATTGATTAACCACATCGTCATAACCAATACCTTGTAGGGACGTTCCATGAAACGTCCCTACTGTGCTCTACCCAAATTAAAACTGCTGTAGAGTAATGCCAAGCTAATCAGATAATATTACTAAGTTTGTATAGAAAATTCTTCTGGGTCGATTCCCCAATTTACCCAACGAATAGCTGATTTTGCAGAATTTATATTAGGAGGTACTCTTAATATATGAATATTTCCCGTGCTTGGGCAAATCATTTTTAATATATAAATTGGTTCAATATCAGCATCATCATCTATTCTTAAAAGTGTATATTCTTGCCAAGTATCTATTTCTATTGTTTGTAATTCTTGGCAAATTTCTTCATAGCCTATTTCCTGAATTAAAACTCGTCTCAATTCAGAATTTTTTGTAGTTAAAAGCCATTTTGCTTGCCAATTTTGGGGATGAAATTTTCCATATGCTTCTGGTAATCTTACTCCGTGATTAGCATATAAACAATAACCATCAGCAAATTCAATTGCTGGTTTTTCTACAGCGTGGGGGCGATATTCATCATCTAATAATAACTTTCTGGGGCGATCGCAAATAATACAAAGATTTCTCAAAGGATAAATCCAACCACAATATTTGACAACCGACTCAAATACCTTCCAGTCATTTTGACTGCACTCACAACCCAAAACAGAAATGCAAAAATCTATCCAGCCGACAAAACTCCCCCATAATTCAGTAGGAATGGGATAACTCCACAGACACAATAACTTTATGGAAATGTTTGAAATTATCTCTTGCCATTCTTCTTCTACCTGAGAGTAAAGAATATGACTCCATAGTTGACTCCATCGGAGGTTTGCCTGTAGTGGAGAAATCCCTTCTTGCTCTCCCTCTTCTACCCACCTATCACCAATCTGGCTAGCAATTTCGCAGCACAAGTAATAGCCAATTTGAGATTTCAGTTGTTTGCTGAGTATTTTCCAACGATCTAGTAATAAAAAACGATGACCATAATCATCTTTAGTTTCCCATCGCCTCCAAATTTGACTCAGGAGAATGTCAAAAGCTGCATAGGGGCTATCGGCAAACATAATTTGAGGCTGGAATGCACCCACTGAAGCATAAGCTGCTTTGATAGCCCCAGCAGCTTTTTCACGGTTGATAGGTTCGGTAGAATAGGCTAGACTATGCCACTTTTCCCGATAAACTGAAATTAAAGCTTCTTGCTCGGCTGTTAGATCCTTAATCAGCTTTTGTGACATTTGTTAAGTTTCCACCAAAAATTCTTCTGGATCGACTCCCCAGTTTACCCAACTAATGGCTTCCCTTGCTGTGCCGACCTCTGGTGGCACCCGTGTCGCATGAATATAATTTGTACTGGGGCAAGTCATTTTTAATAGATATATAGGTTCAATATCAATATCATTATCTATTCTCAGTAGAGTATACTCCCGCCAACTATCTAATTCTATTGCCTCCAACTCCTGACAAATCCGACTATAACCAATTCCCTGAATTAAGACTCGCCGTAATTCAGCGTTTTCCTCTGATAATAACCACTGCGCTTGCCATCGGTTGGGATGTAATAATCCATATTTTTCTGGCAACCTCACCCCATGATAGACATAGATACGGTAGCCATCAATAAATCTAATTGCCGAGCCACCTTCATGGTGAAAACGGTTTTGTTCGTCTATATGTAATTTAATTGGGCGATCGCACACCAAGCAGGTATTTTCCAGTTGCAACACAAACCCACATTCTTTGACCAACCCTTGCAGAGCTTGCCACGTTTCTTTGTCGTGGGTACACTCCAGCACCGAAATGCAGAAGTCTATCATTTCAATGGAACTTGCCATCAAGTTTTGGCCAATATTTGAGACTAAGCCCATTACACCCCCTATTTGCTGTAGAGGTTGCTTAATTTGTTTTTCCCACTCTTGAATTAAGGGTTGACTAGCCAGAGGTTGCCACAGATTTATATCTAACTTTTGTGATAGGGGTTTTGCCACTTCCTGCCAAAGGAAATCTCCCATCTGAATCAAAGGCTCTCCTCCTGGAAACTCCACTAGTTGTTGTCGCAACTGGTTTTGCTGATGTTCCCAAATTTGCCTGAGAATGCAATTTTGCCACTGCCCCCACAACTGCCCCAATAATTCTCCATGTTCGGCTAAAGCATCTTGCCAGATAAATATTAACCGCAGCAACTGCTCATTGGGCAGATCGTTTTCCAGTTTCAGCCATAGTTGATGTTCGATTTGACTTTCTAGTTGCTCCGACAGTTGAATTTGTAAGTTCGTCAATAACGGAGCACCCAACATTTGTACTAAACGTTGGGGCGATCGCGACCCCACTATTTCTTTTATCGCATCTGGGCTACTGAGAAACAGAATGTCCGGTTTCCGTTTTCCCATGGCAGAGTAAGCTGCATTTACTGCTGCTGTAGCTTTTTCCCGATCTATAGGAACAGTTGACATCATTGTCTGATGCCACTTTTCCCGGTAAATGGGTATTAATTTTTCTTGCTCTGCTGTCAGGGTTTCAATTTTAGTCTGCCACATAACGCCAACCCTCTGGTTCATATTCTCGTTGAATTCTTACCATCCAGTTTCCTTGGGGAATCTCAACTGGTTTATGTTCTTCGTGGGTTAAAGTTGCTTGTTGCGACAACACCCGCAGATACAAAGTACCATTTTTTTCATATAATTCCGCATTTCCACTGCTAATCTGGTGAGAGTGACCTGTGACCTCTCCCTCTGCTAAGGTCAAGTGGGATAATTTTTTACCAACAGTTGGTTTGACTGGCTTTAGTATTACATCCCCTTGTCTAATTGGTTGCATAGTTATTTTCACTTAGATTTTTAATGTAAATTAAGTAGCAGATAATTTTTTTTCTCCGTGTTTTGTATGGTAACTTATCATTGTCTTTGTCAATCAACATTGATTTCCCAAATTTTTCGTAGTTTACTGTGTTTTTTTCCTAAACAATCTATACATTTCCCAAGTTGATTTTATATTAATAGACATCTCCGATAATAAAAAATAAAATCAATTATCGCACATAAATTATCAATTCTTTATCCCTACTCCTGTACGGGTGGTTCGCGAACTCCCTACTCCCTCTTTTCTGGAGATGTCTAATAATTCAAGTTTACTATATATTATCTGTAGCTTATTCAAAATCAACACCTAAGCTGTTTGTACTATACAACCCTAAAAATTGGTTATTATTACCCCTCGATCTTTCTCAAAATAATTTTATAATTACTTAATATTTTTAACTTATGACAAAGTTCCTGCAATATTTTGGTACAAAATGAGATAAAATCGGGAGGGATCGATGGACTCCCGAACCAAAACTCCTAAAAAGTTAAGTTAACTTAACTTAAGTTAATTTTTCTAAAGAAACTAAAGCATTATAATCAGGCACACCTTCAACAGAACGTTTAGCTTTGTCTAATAAAACATTTCCTTCCGGCCAATGTATTTGCAGATTTCCAGGTTTCATCAGTGCAAAATAAATTCGCTCTTTAAACTCACCTAAATCATTTTTCAACAACACCTCATCCTCATCTTTTAACCCTAATTTTTCCCCATCAACAGGATTAATTAAAACTGCTTCCCGCACCGCCTCCGTAATAGAATCTTTATTCTCCTGAACCATACATACTATTAAATTATTTGCCTCGGCGAGTGGCTACTAAAAAATATCCTTCTGGTAACTCCTCTTGAGGGGGAGAAAGAATCGAAAAATTAGCCTTACCATCCAGTGTCAGAAAATTCCAACCAAAACATAAATGAGAACCCCCATATTGAAAATTATCTCCTGGTTATTTTCAATGTTGAATCCCCGAATATTGCGGAATCACCAAAGCAATTTATTGAGGAATTTCGACCGTATCTTTAAACAGTAACTTATCAGCCAACTCCGGACGCACCAACTTTGCAAAATCTATAAATATAGCACTACGCAAATAGGGCGCGGACATTTATAAATGCTCTTTGCGGAGTAGGGGTAATTCATGTTTGCGGAGCATTCGGAACGAAATTACCCCTACTTCTGCGGGCGAGCTTCCCCTATTAGACATCTCCAAAATAGAAAATAAGGTAAAATCATCAGGATGAATTACATATATTTAGGTGGAAATGAATCAATTTTTACAATATATTTATAATTTTCCACTCATCAGCGAAAAGAATTATTGGTATTACTGATGAACAGTTAACAAAGTTAGTTAAAAATGCTCAAAAAATTGATGTAGAAAAAAGGAAGGTAAAAGCTCAAAATGAAAAAGGATTAATCAAATCAGGTGGTGGTAGAAAAAAGCTTTTAAATGTCTGGGAAGAAATCATATTAACCTTATACTATTTACCGAATAATTAAGGTTTAAAGCCTCTCCTTTCAAGGGGAAATAAGGAAAAGTTTTCCTTTGAGTCAATCCTCTTCTTTTCAAGGAGAGGTAATTGTTAATTGTTAATTATTAATTATTAATTGTTGAAATCATGTACCAACATTTCAAATACTAGGGATGATTTTTGGAGTTAGTGACTCAACAGCAAATAATGTTTTTCACGCTTTGGATAGATATTTTGAGGGAATTATTACCATCAAGTTTACTGGAAGAATTCTCAGGGAAAGAAAACGAATATTTATGGAGACAAGAAGCTTTGACAGAAATAGAGTTGATAGTTGATAGTACATAACAGGATCAAAAAAGGCTAAAAAATGAGAAAAAACAGAAAAAATACTATTCTGGTCAACAGAAGTCTCATACATTTAAAAACAAAAGAATAACCACATAAAAAGCGAGTGCAAAATTGCGCCGTGAGACGGGGAATTTAAGAAGCACTCAAGACAGGAAAAGAATTAGTTGATGTACTGGTAGGAGAAAGAGGACCGGAAAGTGATATAAATCTGCTCATAAAACCACAAAAAAAACTTTGATAAAGAACAAAGATTTCAAGGTGATAAAGGTTACCAAGGAGCAGAGAGAACAGCCACACCCCAAAAGAAAAAAAGAAATCAAAAATTGTCACAAGAAATCAAAGAAGAGAACAAGAAAAAAGCCCAAAAGCGAGTGCAAAATTGCGCCGTCGCACGGCGAATGTAAGAAGCACTCAAGAAAAAGAAGATTTGTCTTACATCTAATTAGGTTAATAAAAATATTTGGAATAGCCAGAAAGAGATTTAGATTAAAAGAAAAAAATTATGAAAAAGTCATGTTGACAATATGTGGAATAGTGAGATTAAGAATAGGAGCATTAATATTAGTTTAAAACAAAAATAATCTAGAAAAAATTATAATAATTTTCTGTAACAAATCCTCTTATTTTTAATAAAAAATATTTCAAATACTTATAAATACGTCAAATAAAGCATGAGTGCTTAATAATTATAAATTAGCTAAAATCAAGTGATAGAAAGACTTTACAAATTTTTGGAGAGGTCTAATCATTCTTTTAGATATTTCTCCAGAAGTTATTTTGTTTATTGGCAGCTATATTAGTTTCTTGGTGATAAACGTGAGCCTTGATTTAAGCAGGGCATCTTGCCCCGTAATCTAAAAGACATCAAAATAGAGTAGGGAAAATTCATAAATTGTGCTTACTCCTATTATTCGTAACATTATTTGATCGAATTGTTATGATACTAAATTCAAAAAATGTAGTTACATCTTCATCTGTGGTTTCTGCCTAAAATTAAACACTTTATCTCTCGCAGATATTGTAAAATTCAACCTTTTTTCCTCTCTCTTTTCATATAGTTTTCTTGACCTGTTCCCTATTCCGTGACTGTAGCAATATGTGATGAAATTGGTATGACCACAGACCACCTAAAACTTACTTGTCATAATTTTTTTTTCAATAGTAAAACCTATGATAAAAAAACAAAACTCAAAATCAATCATATCTATATTTGAAGCTCCCGCCGGATTAGTCGCAGGGGCAACTTACCATTTTCGTGCTTTAATCATATTTCT
>JBARXI010000325.1:0-1850 GCA_049647275.1 Microcoleaceae cyanobacterium | reverse complement strand
GAATTACCCCTACAGAGAATTACCCCTACAGAGAATTACCCCTACAGAGAATTACCCCTACAGAGAATTACCCCTACAGAGAATTACCCCTACAGAGAATTACCCCTACAGAGTGGTAATTTCGTTCCGAATGCTACGCAAACATCGAAAGCGGAGCATTCCTTTCCTAGGTCATGCTGCACAAACAGAAATTACCCGTACAGGATTCAGGAGGAACCAGAATTATAAAGGAGATAGGAGTCGGAATTATCCCTTAGTTTTTCTGCCGTTGTCTGCCCAAAATGCTAACTTTTTGAGCTTGATAAAGCGAAAAGCTGGTACTTTTTGAGATAAAAAAAAGCCTAAAAATTTTATATATCAATGCTTTTGCTGACGCAAAGCTACCGCTAAGATGATTATTCAGCAAGCCCTAATTATTGTTGAACTTCTTTATCTTTCCTATTCCTAGCTTGGTTGTTCTCTGTTACCTTTTGCCAGTTATTTATAAGTATTTAACCGGACTTAATATTACTTATAAAATATCTAATATCATGTTCGGATAATTAGTGATAAAAAAAATTTTTGTTTGTAGTAGGGCTTTACCCCATGAGATACTTATCTTATTGCTCAAGCCCTACTACGAGCTTTAATTATAACTATTCAACCGGACATGATATAAGAATATTTCTAAGGGAGAGTTTGGGCAACAGTTAAATACTATGATATTATATCAAGTCTAAATTGCTTGAAAAAGAAAATTTGATGAGAAAATTTGCTCTAGAGTTTAAATTGCATGAACATAAATTCGACTTATCTGAAAATGTCTATGAGTATCTGAACGGATACTACTGTGACAATCAGTTTAAGCCTGAGTTCAAAAGAAGGTCTCATCTGTTTGTTCCTCTGAATAAGCCTAGATACCTGGAAAAAATTGGCAAAAATGAAGTCCCCGCAGATGGTTTTATCTGGGACTTAGAAGACAGCATTCCGGCTGGCCAAAAGCAAGTAGCAAGAGATAGTATTGCTAAAATACCGCCCAAGCCAAGAACTGTTGAGTATAACGTCAGGATTAATGCGGGCGACCCAAAAGAGTTAGAAAAAGATATTAAAGCGATCGCTCAGTTTCCATTTGATTCGGTAACCCTTCCCAAAGGAGAATCAGGTGCTGAGATTACCCGACTGATGGAAACAATTGGAAAAGATAAAAATTACATTATTACAATTGAGACGATCGCTGGTCTGAATGCCATAGATGAAATTGCTAGGGTTTTGAGAAAAGACCGGGATGCACTAGGTTTTGGCGTAGGGGATATGTCAACCGACCTGGGTGTAGAGCGAATTTCTACCTGTGAAAGTCCTCTATTCCAACAAATTTTAGGCATTATTGCCCTGACTGGGAAAAAATATGGGCTGGCTTTATTTGACAGCGTTTCGGCCAAATTTAACGACCCCGAAAGTTCTCGCAGCGAGGCACAACTATCTCGTCATGTTTTTGGTTTTACTGGCAAAAAGTTGATAAATCCCAAACAGTTGGAATCAATCAATTTACTATTTTCACCAAAAATTTTAGAAATTCAGCAGCATCTAGCAACCCTGGAGTCGTTTTTGGGCAATGCTGATACCAATGCTCATGTGGTCGCTGGCGAGTATAAGGGAGTGCCCGCTTTTAAGGCAGCCGATCGCCAAATCAAACAATACTTGAGACAAGGTTATCTTGTACTGTGATGAATTTCAGACAAACATTTACGATGGTGGTAATCGAAAGTAGGGGCAATTCATGAATTGCCCCTACATAGATGAATTGCCCCTACATAGATGAATTGCCCCTACATAGATGAATTGCCCCTACATAGATGAATTGCCCCTACATA
>JBARXI010000324.1:0-4685 GCA_049647275.1 Microcoleaceae cyanobacterium | reverse complement strand
TCAGTACTATAATTCGCTTGGTAAACACAGAAACAAATAAATAATTTTCACCACTTCACCTACCACCTACCACCTACCACCTAAAACCAGCAAATTTTGTACCTCATCAGTATGGGAAATGCTATATATTAATAGCTATGGAAAATAACTGAATAAAGATAGTATTGAAAATCACTTTGACTTGAAATCAATATTTGAGGAATACAGAAATATATACTTCCTAACTTAAGCATTTACTAGGCTTTGATTGGAAAGTAGTTACTTTTGTGGTTTTATGATTGCAATCTCTGGCATTTTAGGTTTATAATTTACATAAGGATTTTTTAGGGGAAATCTACATACTTAGTTGTAGTTGTCACTCAATATAATATTCGTAAGCATCAAATAAGAAATAATTATGTGAAGCCAATATCTTCAAAAAAATCTAAGATTAAGACCGATAAAAGTAAGCTATCAAAACTGATTGCCTTTTGTATAGATTAGAAAAAAAAATCTTATTATTTATATTTACAGCAGTTTCCGAAGCTATGAGGTACAGAGGTACAGTTGTTTTTATTCTTTTCTGTTCCCTGTTCCCAGATCCGGTGTTCCCAGATCCGGTGTTCCCAGATCCGGTGTTCCCTGTTCCCTCAAGCCTAAAATTTTGTACCTCATAACAACGGGAAACGCTGTATATTGATACTACTGATTAATATAAATAATAATTACAATATTTTTTTGATGATTCACTAATAATAGATACCTAATCCGATATTAAGTTCTTGAATTTATTATCCTATAACTCACTCAATATTCAACTTAATACTAAACTTTAATATTTCCTGAATGGATAATTTATTACCATACTTAAGTATAGTCAAAATCGTCATATTTAATGTTTTATGGAGCCAAAAAATCGCCGAAATTTAAGTACGAATAGCAACAACTCAGTTACAACTAATAATAACTCAGTGTCTTTTCCAACCCATACACACATTTATCAATTCTGTAAGACTAATCGACAACCTTCTGCCGTGGGAGATAATCGCGATGCAGTATTTATTCTGGATGCAAATGGAAAATATGTGACAATTGCACCAACAAATCCCGCTAACTTATATAAAGTTTCAGAAGAATTATTAGGTAAAACCCTGCATCAGGTATTTGAGAAATCTATAGCTGATAGGTTCCTGCATCTAATTCAAAATGTCTTGGCAACCAAAGAAACTGCTATAGTTGACTATTTATTAACAATAAAAGACAAACAAATTTGGTTTACCGCTAGTATTTCACCGATCTCTGACTCCCTAGTTGTATGGGTGGCCTATGACCTCACAGAACGTCAACAGATACAGACGGCCCTGCGAGAGAGTCAAGAACGCTGGCAACTGGCCCTTCAAGGAGCGGGAGATGGTATATTTGACTGGAATCTTCAGACCGATGAAGTATTTTTCTCCACAAATTGGAAGGCAATATTGGGATATTCTGAGTCAGAAATTGCTCATACTGCTCAACAATGGCTCGAACTAGTTCACCCGGACGATCTAGATCGAGTGATTGTTACTAATAAAGCCCACATTGAGCAAAAAACATCCCACTACTCTAGTGAATATAGAATGCGGTGTCACGATGGTAGCTATAAATGGATTTTGGCCAGGGGAAAAGCGATGTGGGATGAACAGGGAAATCCTGTGCGTATGGTTGGCTCCCATACAGATATTAGCGCTAGAAAACAAGTGGAGAAATATCTACACACAAGAGAAGAAGAGTATAGAATTTTGGTTGCCAATATCCCTGGAGTGGTTTATCGTGGCCAGTATGATGCTGATTGGACAATGGAATTTTTCGGCAATAGTATTGAAGACCTTTCAGGTTATCCAGCTTCGGATTTTATTAACAATCAAGTACGAAGTTTCAGGAGTATTACTTATCCAGAAGACCGAGAGAAAGTTGACGATATTGTTCAACAGAAGGTGGCAGCAAAACAGCCTTATGTCCTAGAGTATAGAATTATTCATGCTAATGGTAGCATCCGTTGGGTTTACGAAAAAGGCCAAGGTATATATGACCAAGAAGGAAAACTGCTCTATCTAGATGGAGTGCTTCTAGATATTACTGAAAACAAACAAGCAAAAGAAGCCCTCAAAACAAGTGAAGAACGTTGGCAACTAGCTCTAGAAGGAAGTAATGATGGAATCTGGGATCGTAACCTCCAGACTAATGAATATATCATTTCTCCTAGATGTCTGGAAATGCTGGGCTATGATTATGATGAAATTAATACGTTTGATAAATGGTTGGCTCTGGTACATGAAGATGACCGAAAGGTGCTTTTAAAGAAGTTTGAGCGTCATTTAAAGCAAGAAACTTCTCACTACAGTTGTGAGTATCGAATGCTGGCCCAAGATGGCAGATACAAATGGGTTTTGGCTAAAGGTAGAGCTATGTGGAATAGTCAGGGTCAACCCATTAGAGCTGTTGGCTCTTTGACAGATGTCACAGAACGTAAACAAACAGAAGAAGCTTTAACAGCAATGCTAGAAAAAACAGCTTCTGCTACTGGTAGCGAGTTTTTTCCTTCTTTAGTTCAAAATCTGGCTCAAGTATTACGATTACCTTATGCTTTTGTTGGCGAATTTATTAACAATACAACGGTAAAAATATTAGCTGTTTGGAAAGAAGATGGCTTTGGTGAGAATTTTGAATACAATCTCGCGGGAACTCCCTGTAGCATGGCAATAGGCAAGGAAAGTTGTCATTATCCAGAAGATGTTCAAACCTTATTTCCAGAAGATCGATATTTAATTGATATAGGCGCTGAGAGTTACTGGGGAGTCTCTCTACAGAATTCTGAGGGAAAGGCTATCGGGCTGGTGGTAGTGCTAGGTACTGAACCTATGTATTATAGCCGTGCTCAGAATTCAATTATGAAAATTTTCGCGGCCCATGCTGGCGCGGAACTCGAACGCAAGCACATTCAAGCCGAGTTGGTTGCGGCTAAAGAAGTTGCTGAAGTTGCTAACCATGCAAAAAGTGAATTTATTGCCAATATGAGTCACGAGTTACGCACCCCACTCAATGGAGTTATGGGTTATGCTCAAATCCTCCAAAATTCAAAGACATTAGCCACGGAAGATAAAAATCGTGTTGAGATTATCTATCGTTGCGCTTCTCATTTGCTAACTCTGATTAATGACGTGCTTGATTTGTCGAAGATTGAAGCGCAACGGATGAAACTTTATCCTACTGATTTTCACTTTTCATCTTTTTTGCAAAGTGTGATTGAAATCTGTCGGGTCAAAGCTGAATTGAAGCATATTGATTTCGATTATCAATCTATGGGGGAGTTGCCAGAAGGATTTCGAGCTGATGAAAAACGATTGCGACAAGTGTTAATTAATTTGCTTGGTAATGCGATTAAATTTACTGATGAGGGTAGAGTCATATTTATAGTAAGTCAAACAGCATTTGGTAAAACTCGGTTTGAAGTTAGTGATACAGGAATAGGGTTAAGTTTAGAACAAATTGAACAAATTTTTAATCCTTTTGAACAGGTTGGGCTAAAAAAACGCCAAGTTGATGGCACAGGGTTAGGATTGGCAATTAGTCAAAAAATTGTGCAACTTATGGGTAGTTGTATTCAGGTTGAGAGTCAAGTGGGTGTGGGTAGTATATTTTGGTTTGATGTGGATTTACCTATTGCTACAGAATGGGCTAAGACTTCACAGCGCGATCGCGCTGGTCAGATTATTGGTATTAAAGATACTGCTCCGACCATATTAGTGGTAGATGACAGATGGGAAAATCGCACTGTGCTGGTAAGTTTATTACAACCTATTGGTTTTAATGTCATAGAGGCTAGCAATGGTAAAGAGGGTTGGGATAAAATTCAGATATTTAGTCCTCAGTTAGTTATTACTGATTTGGTAATGCCTATAATGGATGGGTTAGAAATGATCGAGCGCATTCGGGCATCGCAAAAGTGGAAAGATATTGTGATTATTGCTTCTTCTGCTAGTGTCTTTGAAACCGATCGCTATCAAAGTTTGTTAGCAGGGGCAAATGATTTTTTACCTAAGCCATTACAAACTGATGATTTATTTTTCCTGCTGAGGAAACGGTTAAGTTTGGAGTGGGTCTATGAAGAAATAAATACATCTTCACCAATGGCAGCTCTTGATAATCTAGAAATAATTGCTCCGCCACTACCAATCTTGGAAAAGTTTTATGAGTTGGCGATGAAAGGTAATTTTAAAGGGATTATTAAACAAGCTAAGTTTCTCGAACAGCAAAATCAAGAATTTCTCCCATTTGCTCATAAAATTATACAATTGGCACAGGATTTTTACGACGAGGAAATTATTCAACTTATTTGTCAATATAGGGGTAATTAAAATGGCTAATTATATAAATTATTCGGATATGGTTTTAACTGTTGGTGATAAAGACTCTAATTTAGCGCTACTTTCAGATTTATTGGATGAAATAGATGAGCAAGTTTTGGTGACTAAATCTGGATATATTCCATGGCAAATATTATCCGGACATGATATTAGTTAGTTATATTTTTTTCTCCCAGTTACCGAATAATTAAGGTTTAAAGCCTCTTCTTTTAAGAAGAAAAAGTCAACCATTTTCTCATTGGTATCAATCCTCTTCCTTTAAGGGAGAGGTAATTATCAATTATTCATGATCAATTATCAATT
>JBARXI010000323.1:0-5275 GCA_049647275.1 Microcoleaceae cyanobacterium | reverse complement strand
GGTGGTAGGTCCTAGGTCGTAAATAGAATGATCGGTGGAATAAAAATTTTTCAGCAAGCGCATTAATCATTAATTTTACCTCGAACCTAAAACCTACAACCTTCATAGTAGAGGATAATTTTTTTGCTGTCCATACATCAATTATAGTTCCTCTAAAGCATTTTTTTTGGTAAATTCCTAACTCTGATTTCAGAACTATTAAATATTTACCAATTTGTCAAAATATAGAACTATGTCATACAAACAATATAACTTGAATTTTGATAAACAAATAGGTTAAAATTTTGCTGACTTACCCTTTCATAACTATGAACAAACCAATTAATCTGTTTGGATATGAATCCTTAGCACCACAAAATTTATCTCAAATGGCACTAGATTATTATGCTAGTGGAGCGTGGGATGAAATAACTTTGCGAGATAACCGCACTGCTTACGAACGATACAAATTTAGACCGCGAATGTTAGTAGATGTCAGCCAGCGAAATTTAACTACAAAAATTCTGGGGCAACATATTTCAATGCCAATATTAATTGCTCCCATGGCTTTTCAATGTTTGGCAACTCCAAAAGGAGAGTTAGCAACAGCAAAAGTAGCAGCAGACTTAGGTACAATAATGGTATTAAGTACCCTCTCAACTAAAAAATTAGAAGATGTAGCATTAGCTTCAAACTTGCCAAAAAGTTTGTGGTTTCAACTATATGTACATCGCGACCGCTCACTAACTCGCGCTTTAGTAGAAAGAGCAGAAGCTGCTGGTTATCAAGCATTATGTCTGACAGTCGATGCGCCTATTCTAGGGCGAAGAGAACGCGATCGCCAAAATCAATTCACTCTACCCTCTGGTATGGAGCTAGCCAACTTAACGGCGATGGCAAATCTAGAGATTCCCAAAACCCAAGATGAGTCAGGTTTATTTACCTACTTTGCCAATCAACTCGACCCAGCGCTTACCTGGAAAGATATAGAATGGTTACAGTCATTGACATCATTGCCCGTGGTAGTTAAAGGTATTTTACGTGGAGATGATGCCATTCGAGCAGTTGAACATGGAGCAAAGGCAATTATTGTGTCTAATCATGGAGGTAGGCAGCTAGATAGTACGATCGCCACTATTGATGCTCTTTCAGAGGTAGTCGCAGCAGTGGGAAATCAAGTAGATGTACTCATGGATGGTGGTATCCGCAGGGGTACAGACATCCTTAAAGCTTTGGCATTAGGGGCCAAAGCAGTTTTAATCGGACGTCCGATTTTGTGGGGGTTAGCAGTGGATGGAGAAGCAGGGGTGTGTCATATGTTGGAGCTATTGCGTGATGAGTTAGATGTAGCAATGGCATTAAGTGGTTGTGCTAAGATAGAAGATATAGACGCTAGTTTGGTACGTCATGTTTAAAGTCAAACTTCAGGGAGAATAATGTTTAATAATTGTATATTCGTTCCGATTGCATAATGATTTTTCAGAATAGTAGGTTGGGATAAGTAATATCATATCTGCTTAATAAGTGATAATAAAGTTCTGAGGTGGTAGGTGGTAGGTAGTAGGTGGTAGGTGTAAATTCAAGAGGGAAAACTGAATAGGAGCAAAAATTTGGGATATTCCTTCGATAGCGACAGGAGAACATTTTTATTATACTTAATCATCCGGACATAGTATAATACTCTGTTTTGATTCATTTAACTAGGTAAGTAAAAATCTAATCATTGGGATACATTTTTACGGCCTAGTAATACTATTTTGTAGTCTCATTAATTTTTTTTAATTATATAGATAGGGAGTGAAAAATGAACAATTCCAAAATAATTAACAATTCCAAATCATCCGAAATTAGAAATACAGGCATGGCTTACCTTTTATGGTGTTCCTCTTTCTTAGGAATTTGTGGATTGCACAGATTTTATTCTGGTAAATATATCACAGGTGCTCTATGGTTAGCCACAGGTGGTTTATTAGGAATCGGTCAATTTTTAGACTTATTTTTTATTCCGGGAATGGTAGAAAGTAAAAATCTCAAAAATCTCAAAAAACAAATAGATTCGGGAGATATTTATCATAATTTCCCTCAGCAACAAATAGTGAGAAACTTAGAAACTAATCCTGCTCAGTCTGACAAACAAATTATTCTCCAACTTGCCAAGAAAAATCCTGAAGGCATCTCAATAGTCGATGCTGTAATTGCTACAGATAAAACAGTAGATGAAATGAAAGAACTATTAATAAATTTATATAAACAAGAATTACTAGAAATGGATAATCACCCTGAGACAGGAATAATTATCTACAAAATACCCGGATAAATTTATTGTATCTGATACAAGTTTGAAAAAATATTTGTGGTGCATCAAACAAGTGTGGGAATGATAATATCTAATATTGTCCCGAAATAGTAGAAGTAATGATGGAATTTCCTCTGTGTGGCGATCGCAAAGTTCATAACCATGCCTAATTAGCGTTCGCGGAGTATTGTGTGCTGTAATCCTACCGTCATAACTTCCAGAGGCTATAATTTTCTAATAGGGCTGAAACTCACCTTTCTCACAGCAGAAGTATGTCTACTCAGTGTTTGTAATTCTTCTCCCACTAAACTCAAGACTTTAATAAAATATATGAATGAAAAACTTCGAGGAGTTAATTTCGGTGGTTGGTTAGTTCTAGAAAAATGGATGACACCATCATTATTTGTAGGTTTAGAAGCCGAAGACGAAACAAGTTTTTGTCGGGAACTTGGTGAGAATGCAGAACAAATATTACGTCAACATTGGGAAACATTTATAACTGCTGAAGACATCCAATGGCTGAGTGATATTGGTATTAATGCAGTGCGAATTCCTGTAGGTCATTGGTTATTTGGAGATATAGAACCTTACTTCGGTGCTATTGATATTCTGGATAATATGATGTCAGAATTAAATCAAAAGAATATCAAAGTAATACTCGATCTCCACGCAGCACCAGGAAATCAAAATGGTGAAGACCATGGAGGAATAAAAGGTGTTTGTGAATGGCATCAAGATTCAGTAAATATTGCCCAAACTCTTTATTTTCTGGGGCGACTAGCTGCACATTATCAAGAATCTGAAAATTTATATGCAATTCAGTTATTAAATGAACCTCATTGGGATATACCGATAGATATTTTAAAAGAATATTATATTCAAGGTTACACTCGGATTAGAAACCATTTGTCAGCGGAAAAAACAGCAATAATTATATCTGATGGCTTCCGACCTAAAGAATGGGGTGATTTTATGAAAGAACCTGATTTTAGTAATGTACTTATTGACAGTCACTTGTATCAATGTTTTACCAATGAAGAGGAAAACTTAGATATCCACGGTCATATTCAAAAAGCAGTAATAGATAGAAAAAATGAAGTACAAGAAATTCAAGATCAGCTTTGGATGATTATAGGAGAATGGTCTCTAGGTTTACCAGAAAAAACTTTTAGCGACCATGATGAATTTACGCACAATATGTCTAGAAGAGCTTATGCAGCGGCACAATTAATTTCTTATGAACGTTGTCAAGGTTGGTTTTTTTGGAGTTATAAACTTGAAAATAGTATTGCTCCAGGTTGGGATTTTCGAGAGTGTGTAAAAAGAGGTTGGTTGCCAAATAACTACTCATAAATCTACATAAATCTCAATTAATATCATTTTCGGGTGAATAATTTTAAATTAACCAAATACAATAATAGATTCCCTGCCAAAACACAGATTTGCCCAGAGATTCTCTCTCTGAGCAAATTGAAATCTTAGTAAATTTTAAGCTGTGACTAGATTATTGTTTCATGTTGCCAAAATTGATATTATTGACAGTTTCATCTGCACCTAAAGTAACGCTTACAAATCCATCTGTAGGAGCTGTTTGTTGATAACCAGAGGAAACTACCTCACGCACAACGTAACTGCCAGGCTCTAAAGAAGTAAAGTGATATATACCTCCATCTTCTGTCACCTGACTTGGTTCGTTGCCATCAAGTGAGCCATTATTATTCAGATCCAGATAAACAGTTACACCAGACAAACCAGGCTCAAGACCACCCGCAACAGTCGAACTACTACTACCACTTTCTAAACCGCTAAATACATTCAAAAGTTCATTTGTGGTGGTAAAAATAGTTGCTTTCTGGTCAATCTTTTGCAAAGTAGGGAGGGATGCACCTTCACCTACACCAAAGGCTGATATATTGGCATTTATTGCTCTAAGTTGGTCAACCTCATTTAGGTAGTTTGTTTGATAGATTTGGAATTCACGTCGCCCTTCTATACCACCCCCAGGAACACCATCTGAGAGGAAAATCAGATTAGCTTCACCAGAAGGAGTCTTGACAACTTGAAAAGTGTTCTGAGCTAACAGCAAAGCCTCCTCAAAATTAGTCCCGCCTCCAGGCTGAAAACAGGGCTGACCAATGTAGCATCCACCAATGTTTGTAGGAGTTTGACCTACATAAGCTTGATAAGGTCCTTGGCCAACATTGCGACTGACTTTGATTTGAGTTAGGATATCTTCTACATCAGGAATGCCATTACCATTGTTATCAACGGCAGAATTGGTCACCAGTTGTGTTCCAGGAGTAAACGGCTCCATATCAACCTGATAACCTTTGACGGAAAATACGACAATTCCTACCTTTGCTGTATCACCAAATCCTTGGTCAATAAGCTGCTGATTTAAAGCAATAAATCCAGCTAATTCAGCATCTAAAACATCATTGGGTGCACCATCTCTATTAACATCACCCACTGGGCTACCCTGGAACTTATTTAAAATAGTACTCCAGGATAGATCGATAACCATGACCACATCTGGTTTCTCACCTTTAATGATACTATCCCTAATTCCATCACCATTAAGGTCATTCCACTTTATACCGTTAATTTGACCTTTGTATACGACTGGGGCAGTAGGAATTTCTACAATACCAGGTAATGGTTTAAACCCAGTTTCACAGATAGCAGGCACATCTTGTGGAATATTTTCCTGACCACAAAAGTTAGATGTGGCAGTACAATCTTGCCAAAAACCATCATTTACCAAATCGTTCCAACTACCATCACTACCACTCCAGTTAATAGCTGTGTAATGTTCATCACCATTGCAGTTGCCATTATTTGGTTCACCATCTAACCAGTTGGTATAGGTCGGTGTTTCTCCACTTACCCACTCAAAATTACCTTCTGTATTCTCATCAGTGAAGCCAATCCAAAAGCGGTCTGTGTTGCCAAATGTTTGGGATAGCCAATCTTGTTCAGCTTGGTCATTAACTGTCACCA
>JBARXI010000322.1:0-6080 GCA_049647275.1 Microcoleaceae cyanobacterium | reverse complement strand
AAGTTTCTAAGTCAGCAGCATAGTCATTAATATTCTGAATATTTAATTGGCTATTCCCCAACAGTAAACAGCCTGGGGAACCATGAGAAACGATATGAATAGATGGTATATGAGTACATTTTTGCAGAATTTTAGTCATCTGCTGAATAGCATCTTCCCTAGGTTCAAATATAACTACTTGAAACCCTGGTAAAACTCTATTTGCTAGACTCTGATAACTTTCTACATGAGAGTCTATAAAGACTATTTGTTGTTGAGTAGAGAAATCAACGAATTGGATCGATTTTTTGCTAGATGCGGGTTGGCAGATGTTTAGTGTAGTCATGGTAATTTATTTCCTGACGAATGAATTATTGATGGTAAATGTTTTTGAGAGAGTTGATAGTTATGTCCTCTTTAGAGGTTTTACTATCTATAGTTATTGTCTTAACTAATACCAATTTCATGTGAGGCTGCACATAATTATAGATATCACATCCCGCAACTAGATAATTCTTAGTTCACCCAGTTGGGAAATTGGGAATAGTAAAGTTTGTTGCTTAATATGAAATTCTAATAATTTCCATACCAAGTTAGCTGATGATAAATAATATATCAGCATACAACAATTTAAAGTGCGCTCCTTCTGGAAAATTCCCTACCCCTGTCTTCTAAATGAAGATGCACCACGTACTTTGTTTGCTTTCATATTTCTATCATTGCTGATAATTCATCCAAGTGCTACCGGGAAAACACTGATTTTTTTAATATTTATTTTATAAAGAAGCTTAATTAAAACCGAAAAAATACTTAACACAGTCCAACTGGGAATTTATTTTGGGCCGATCGCTATTTCTTGTTGACTCAGATCGCCGAAAAATCGGGTCTGAAGCCTCGCCCTTTTAGGGCGACTTTTTATTTTTTTTACTTAATACCCAAAAATATGCTATAGTATTGTTAGTTAAAAACAACAATAATGAAAGCCAGGTACAAATATCGAATTTATCCAACACCAGGACAAAAACACCGAGAGCGCAAAGCTATTTGGTTGCGTCCGTGTCGCGCGCGAACGATAGTCTAGCTTGTTGTCAGGAAAAGTACAGATTAGCCTTAAAGAAACCAAGTAATTCTGAACTACAAAAACTCTTTATTACTCAAGCTAAAAAAACTGAAGATAGAGAATGGTTGTCAGAAGTTTCTGTTGTCCCATTGCAGCAATCATTGAATGATTTAAACCGTAGGGGTAATTCATGAATTAAACCGTAGGGGTAATTCATGAATTACCCCTACCAAAACTTTTTCAGTTCAACTAAGAGTAAGAGAAAAGGTAAAGCGATTAAACCTCCAAGGTTCAAAAAGCGAAGCTCAAAACAAACTGCTAGGTTTACTTTAAGAGGTTATAACCACACGGGGGTTTAAAGCCACAGTTAATTTCCGGTCTGGTTTTCAATATACTTTCTCACTGTTTCAGTTGAAGCATTGCCAAATGCTCCCACTTACTAGGAAATTTTGATTTCCTCTAAATTTCCAGTAGGAATAGAAGCAATAAGTTGGCGCGTATATTCCCGTTGCGGTTGATTGTAAACTTGTTCTGCCTGGCCAATTTCTTCAATTTTGCCTTGATTCATTACCATAATTCGATCGCTCATAAACTTAACTACACTCAAATCATGGGAAATAAATACATAAGTCAATCCAAATTCATCCTGCAATTCCTTCAATAAATTCAAAACTTGCGCCTGCACTGATACATCTAAAGCAGAAACAGACTCATCACAAATAATCAACTTAGGATTCAAAGCTAAAGCACGAGCAATACAAATCCGTTGACGTTGACCACCAGAAAAAGCATAGGGATAACGATTTAACGAGTCGGCAGTTAATCCCACCCTTTCCAATAAATGAGCTGCGCGATCGCGTCTGATTTTATAACTCTTACCCACACCATGAATTAACATTGGCTCCATCACCGCTTCTCCAACAGTTAAACGAGGGTCGAGGGAGCCAAAAGGGTCTTGAAAAATAATTTGCATATCCCGTCGCAACCTGCGCAGCATTTTCTCATATTTTTCTTGATTTTGATTTGTCGAACTTTTTGAGGGAGAGTTTTTTATCCGCCCCATCAATTTCTGAATTGAAGATTTGCCAAAATTGGGGTCGGTAATTTCTTGACCTTCAAAAAACACTTGCCCACTTGTCACTGGAATTAATTGGAGTATTGCTCTTGCCAAGGTACTTTTACCGCAACCAGACTCTCCCACTAACCCCAGAGTTTCACCGGGAGAAACTGCAAAATCAACATCATTAACTGCCATCAATAAACGTTTGGTTTGACCAAATACTCCTTTAATAGGGAACCCTATTCGCAAATTTTTTACTTGTAAAATAGGATTTTCCGTTGTTTTGGGAGATGTTTGTTTTGCCAAATCAATATTTGCTTGTGTTGCTACGGCTGTTGTTTTTTCCCGAATTTCAACTTCTCCACTAGAGTTAGTTACCTCTTCCATGAAATCAGAAACAGTAGGCAGACGCAAAACTTTGCCGTGCAGAGGGGGACGACAAGCTAATAAACCTTTTGTGTAGGGGTGTTGTGGCTGAGAAAATATTTGTCCGATCTCGCCAAATTCAACTATTTTGCCTTGATACATTACTGCTACGGTATCAGCAGTTTCTGCAATTACTCCTAAGTCGTGGGAGATAAATATGATAGACATTCCTCTGCGCTCTCCCAACTCCCGCAGCAATTGCAAAATACTTGCTTGCACTGTAACATCTAATGCTGTGGTGGGTTCGTCTGCAATTAAGAGAGTAGGGTTGCAAGAAATCGCCATAGCAATCATTACTCGTTGAATTTGACCCCCAGAAAGTTCGTGAGGATAGCGCTCTAGTATTGCTAGTTTTTGCTGGTTAACTTGCAGCATTATTTCGCGATCGCTGATTTCTGCTTGACTTTGAGGAGGTAGATTTGGATCGTTTCCTCCTCTTGTCGAAGGTGAGGTCAGGGGAGTTATTGATTGTTTCTCAGCTTTTACTTTTGCTAAAGCGCGATTTTGAGTTATTTCTTCTATAGATTTTTGTCGTAAAATATCATCACTGGGCAGCAGTTTTACTTCTTGGAGCAGTGACGCTGCCTGACGTCGTGCTTCTGCTGCGGAAACTTTTTTATGTAATTTAATTGCTTCGGTTAATTGAAATCCTATGGTATAAACTGGGTTAAGGGAACTCATTGGCTCTTGGAAAATCATCGCAATTTTCCCACCCCGGTATTGTTGTTTTTGCTGTTCTGATAACTGTAACAAATTTACTGGTTTAGTGTTGTTTTCTGCTTCAGTCTCGTCACTAAACCAAATCTCACCGCTAATTTGGCAAGAGGAAGTAGAGAGTAAACCCATAATTGCCATAGAGGTAACAGATTTTCCCGACCCCGATTCTCCTACAATTCCCAGAGTTTGTCCTCGTTTGACATTAAATGATATACCCTCAACAGCTTTAACTAGTCTTTCATCAGTGGGAAATTGAATCTTGAGGTTACGAACATCTAAGACAATATTAATCATAGAATTTAGAGACTTAAAACCAAATATTAACTTTATTTAGAGCTTAAATTTGTCTACAATATAACAATATCATCTATTTGTCAATTATTTTTATTCTACAGTAAAATACTATCTAGTTACTAAGTTACTAATTGAAAAGGAAACGATAGTCATAGATGCGGAAAGTCTGAAGAAAAACTGTAGATTATACCTACTCAGTAGATAGTAAAAATATATCAAATAATTACGAATTACGAAAAATAGTATGTTGGGAAAATATTGGCGGGGAAAGTCTGAAGAAAAACTGTAGATTATACCTACTCAGTAGATAGTACAAATATATCAAATAATTACGAATTACGAAAAATAGTATGTTGGGAAAATATTGGCTACATATTATAGATAAAAATACTGATATGGTCGAATTAATTCCCCTTGGTTTAAAATTACTAATTTAAGAGAATATACCTAAAATCAGCATGAGCAGTAATCAACTTCAAGAGTATTTAGGCAACATATTAATAGTAGACGATCGACCGAATAATCTGCGAGTTTTATCTGAAATTTTATCAGAGAAAGGCTATAAAGTCAGAAAAGCTATTAATGGAAAAATGGCCTTAAATGCAACTCAATCAAAGCAACCAGATTTGATTTTATTAGACATTATGATGCCTGAAATGGATGGTTATGAAGTTTGTCAACACCTGAAAGCCAATCCTGAAACAAAAGATATTCCGATAATTTTTGTCAGCGCCCTAAATGAAACTTTAGATAAGGTAAAAGGATTTGTTCTGGGGGGAGTAGACTATATTACTAAACCATTTCAGATCGAAGAAGTATTGGCTCGTGTAGAAAATCAACTGATCATTCAAAGGCAAAAACAGCAATTAATAGAGCAAAATACTCAACTGAAACAAGAAATTTTAGAACGTCAACAGGTCGAACAGCAATTACAACTACTGCACAAAGCTATTGATGCTTCTTACAACGGTATAATGATTACCGATGCTCTCCAAGCAGATAATCCAATTATTTATGTTAATAGTGGATTTGAAAAATTAACTGGTTATTCAGCAGAGGAAGTGATTGGTAAAAATCCTCGTTTTTTACACAAAGGCGAGGAAAATCAAGCTGCACTCAAAGAAATGTCTAAAGCACTGCAAGAACAGAGAGAATGTAATCTTATTATCAAAGATACTCATAAAAATGGTAAAGTTTGGTGGAATCAATTATCTATTTCTCCTGTATTTGATACCTCTGGAAAATTAACTCATTATCTCGGCGTACAAACAGATATTACTGAACATCAAGAAATGGAAACTGCACTGCGGTTATCCGAGGAAAAATTTGCTGAAGCATTTCGAGCTAGTCCCGATCCTATGGTTATTTGTAAATGGCGAGAAGGAAACTTAATTGATGTAAATAATAGTTTTTGCACCTTGAGTGGCTATACCAAAGAAGAAGCTATTAACCAAACCACTATAGATTTAAGAATTTGGGCAAACTTACAAGACCACTATCAGATTACTAAAATGTTAACTGTAATAGGAAGAGTTAGTAATCAAGAGATTAATTTTCGTTCCAAGTCAGGCAAGATAATAACTATTTTATTGTCTGCCGAAATTATCCACATAGCAAATGAAGCTTGTGTACTTGTAGTGGGAAAAGATATTAGATATCGCAAACGGATAGAAGCTGAAATGGCAATAGCTAACCAAGAATTAGAGCGCCTTGCTAGTATAGATTGTTTAACTCAAATAGCAAATCGTCGTAAATTCGAGCGTTATCTCTATCAAGAGTGGCAAAGATTAAAACGAGAGCGGTTGCCTTTAGCGATGATTATGTGTGATGTCGATTATTTCAAACGTTATAACGATACTTATGGTCATCAAGCTGGAGATCATTGTTTGAAAAAAGTTGCCCAAGCTATCAGTCGCGCTACCAAGCGACCTGCAGATTTAGTGGCGCGTTATGGGGGCGAAGAATTTGCCGTCATCTTGCCAAATACTAAAATTGAAGGAGCTATTCATGTGGCACAACTTATTCAAGAGGAGATCGAACGCTTAGAAATTATTCATCTGTCATCTGATGTCAGTAAATATATAACTTTAAGTATGGGGGTCGCTAGCATAGTTCCTACTGAAAAATTGTCTCGTGAAATTTTGGTTGCTGCTGCGGACAAAGGGTTATATGAGGCTAAAAAAGAAGGTCGAGCTGTTATTATTAAAAGCGATGTAATCTAAAATATTAGTGTTCTGTCAATATTAAAATGATGTATAGAAGAATCAGTTTTTCAATCTTTATCCCTGCTCCTTTATCCCTGCTCCCCTATTCCTCAAATTAAAAATATTGTATAGCACTACGTTTATTGGTTAGGACATTACTAAATCCTAAAACTTAGTCAGAGGGTAATTCATGAATTACCCCTACTGTATGGGTAATTTCCTTTCCTTTCCTTTCCTTTCCTTTCCTTTCCTTTCCTTTCCTTTCCTTCGGAATGCGGAGCAAACGGAATGCGGAGCAAACGGAATGCGGAGCAAACGGAATGCGGAGCAAACGGAATGC
>JBARXI010000321.1:0-9888 GCA_049647275.1 Microcoleaceae cyanobacterium | reverse complement strand
TTGTTTATAGGCCACAAAAACCTCATAGTTGTGGAGCTACGGTTTGGATTGAGACTTTGGCAACGGTGAGTGTGTTTGATTTTGACGGCACAGTGAGTCGGGTTGATAATAAGTGGATTTGGGAAGAAGAGGAAATGTGGAAAATTAACAAGATTAATATTGATGAGATGATGCCAATATCTTAGTCAGTTGTGGAACTCGAATCTAGGAGCTTTTTTAATCAGCAACTCCGCGTGCTGAGATAGATTTTTATGTAGAAGCTTAGTATTGTCAGCCCTAATAGTTAAGCAGTTCAACAATTAATAATTAACAATTAATAATTACCTCTTCTTTTCAAGGAAAAGATTAGACCTCTCCGAAAAACAAATTATTTGTGTTTTAATAATATTAATTGTGTTTTTCATAAGCTTGTATGAGTTCTATATTCGAGCATATTCAACATCATCCGCAAGATGCACAGCGTTTACTTGGTCTGAAATATGAGCAGCTAGAAAAATTGCTCTTAACAGCTAGAGAGCTACATCATCAAAAACTAGCATGATCTGAGACTAAAAAAATCAGAATTATTGCGGCTGGAGGGGGTCGAAAAACCCTACTTTCTCTCGAAGAACAAATCATCCTTACTTTAACATATCTGCAACATTTAACAACATTTCAATTACTTGGGATTCAATTTGGAGTGAGCGAGACAACCGCCAATGATAGTTTCAATTATTGGTGTCCTATATGGGCCTAATTATTGCCTGCTAGCTTACTTGAACAAGTAAAAAAAAACTTAAGTGACAGTGAAACTATCAAAGAAATACTACAGGAATATCAATTAATAGTGGATAGCTGTGAGCAGCCAATAGAAAGATATGGAGCCTATGAAGAACAGAAAAAATACTACTCAGGCAAGAAGAAAAACCATACTCTAAAAAATCAATTGATTGTTTTGCCTAATGGCAAGGATATTGTTGATGTAATAGCAGGTAAACCTGGTCCCAAAAGTGACGTTAAATTATTTCGTGAAACTCAAAACAGTTTTGACGAAAATCAAAAGTTTAATGGAGATCAAGCTTACGAGGGAGAAGCATTGATTAGAACTCCTCACAAAAAACCAAAAAAGCGAGAATTAACTCCAGAGCAAAAAAAGAAAAATCAAAAACTAGCAGTTGAAAGAGTGATAGTAGAACATGTAATTCGTCTAGTTAAGATATTTAGAGTAGCTCAAGAGAGATTTCGATTAAATACCAGAAAGTATGAACAGATAATTGGCATAATTTGCGGGTTAGTGAGATTAAGAATTGGTGCATTAATACTACCAATATAATTAATTTAATATCTATTATTTATGAATAAAAATAATAAACAATAGATATTAAGATGAGAAGTTATTAACAGTAATTAGCTCAATTACCTATTTTTGCGTAGAAACTGGCTCTAATTGAAATTGGCGATTGTAAGACTGAAAGCCAGTTAGAAACGCGCATTGAGTATTTTCGGAGAGGTCTATTGACTAAAAGGAAAATTTTTTCTTGTCTCTTGGTCGATTAGACATTCATCGTTCCCTTCGAGACCGGAGGAAAAGGAGACCCCAAGAGTGCACTCTTTCGCTCCGAAGAACATGTTGCGGAAGCGAGAGCGCCATCCCACCCTAGGTTCATTAATGGATAATGAATAATGAATAATTATTTCTACAGCAATTATTAATTATTCGGGAAAGCTTTCAACCTCGATCTATTAATTGTCAATTATCAATTATCAATTATTGCTCATAGGCTTTTTACCTTAATTATTCGGTAAACAAAATTAATTACACATTTTCCACGCACAGAAACCTCTTTACTGCAAGGATCACAGGAAATTAGATTAGGTAATCAATTCTGTGTAGGTGCTTAAGTGACTATATAAAAAATAGCACCATCCTATTTTTTTTCCCTACAAACCATTACCAATTAAAATAAACGATGCCCAATAATAAGGATGGGTCAACTTTTCTGCCTGCTCTCTACTACTAGCACTGCCACTAATCAAACTTAACTGTGCTTGTCGCAGTGCCTCCGCTTTGGTCATATTCCCAATTTTCAATGCCCGATAAAAATTAATCATCAAAATCTGAGTTCCTAAATCATCAACTTGCCACAAACTAGCTAAAGATGCTCTTGCCCCCGCTCGTTGCATCTGATAACCTAACCCCAAAATTTCTGAACCATCGTTCAAGATATCTCCTACTCCGGTTCGACAAGCACTCAAAACTACTAAATTCATATTTGACAGGGATAAATTTGTAATGTCTCGTAAAGTTAAACGACTGCCATCACCAAATAAAATAAAAGAATCTTCTGGCTGCCCACTGACAAAATCTGCATGGGTGGCAAAATGTAGAATATTGTAGTTATTAACCCGTGAAATAATTTCATTCCAACTGAAAGCTTTATTCAGTAGTTTCATAGTATCGGGAATAATTTTAGCTAAAGTTTCTACTTCTTGTCCGGCAAATTTTAATCCTGATAATGCAAATGTTCTTGAACCTACCGCGAACTCATAATTTCCTTGACTAAAAGCTGCTGCTAATATTCGGAGTTTATCTAAGGGTTGAGTGTTAAAGTTTGTGAGACTTGCAGCAGTAATATTGTTGATGCTAAATCGTTCAATTAACCAGTTTTTTCCATCGTATAATGCTGCTAGAGGAATATAACGTAATAAGCCATCTGGAGCATAAATTATTGTTTGTGTTTCAGCGAGCAACAGGTCTTTTTCTAAAGGTTCGATTAACCAGTTATATAATTTTTTGCCGGCAATTTGTGTTGCCACATCATTCTTTCTTTTTCTAGGGGAGGTCAGAGCAACCCGGAAGTCTATAATTGCTTTATTTAGCTGTTTTTTACCAATTGGAACTGAGCGATGAATTGGCAAGCCATTGCTTGTAACTAATACTAGCTCTATCCGGTCATTTAAAATTAAGGGATAAAGCAGTACAGCGTTTTGCTTGATTTTGAGAATATCTTGTAATTTACTTAGATTAGTTATATCGATACTTTCTCCCCCTGTTTTTTCCTGAAGCTGCTGTACGATTTTGATTATCTCTTGGTTGGAAATAAAGTTTTGAAATCCTGCTTTGAGTCGCTGTTTTTCTGCTTCTAATTCAGCAATCCGTTGTTGTTGGGCTGTAGACCTATCTGTGGGTGATATATTTTGTAAGTTTGTGAGTTCTTCTGTTACCTGAACTTCTTTATCTTGAATAGCAATATAGTTATCTAGGATTTTTTTTTCTTGAGGTAATAGTTCAATTCCAATGGCAGTTTGTTCGTTACCTTCTACATTTTTTAGATAATTTTCTAACTCTTGAACTTTCAGTAAGTCTAAAATTTGTTGGGCTTCACTGACTCGATTTTGCTGTAATAATAGGTCTGCTAAACGGCGATATGTATCAGAGACTTTTTCTGCATAAGACTGCTGTTTATCTAGAGAAAGAATTTGTAGGTCTTGACGAATTGCTTCTGTGACATTTACGGAGCGTTTATATAAAATAATGGCTAATTGTGGCTGTTTTTCGGCAACTAATAAATCTCCAAGATTACTTAAGGTAATTCTTTCACTTGCGCGATCGCCGATGTTTCTTTGAATTATTAAAGCCTGGCGATAATAGTCTTGGGCTTGAGTATATTCTTCGAGACTTTTATAAACTGTTCCTAAACTATCTAGTGTACGTCCTTTTTCTGTTTTATTGTCTATTTTATGAAAAATTGTTAATGCTTGCTGCAAATATTCTAGGGCTGTTTGATATTCGCCTTTTTGGTCATAAACTAAGCCAATATTATTCAGGGTTTGCCCTAAGCCTGGTTTATCGTCTATTTGTTTTCTAACTGTTAATGCCTGCTGATAATACGCGAGTGCTGGATCATATTGTTTTTGCAATCTATAGGTAAGCCCTATATTATTTAAAGTATCTCCTTCACCTTTTTTATTACCATTTTCTCGGTGAATTTCCAAAGCTTTCTGATACCACTCTAAAGCTGTTTCATATTGACCTAATTCTTGATAAATTAAGCCAATATTATTAATTGCTGCTGCTTCACCTTGAATATTTTCTGATTTTTTAAATGTCTGTAAAGCTTGCTGATAATTTTCTAATGCTTGAGAATATTTGGCTTGATATAGGTAAATTGCTGCTATATTATTCTGAGTTCTCCCAACTCTAACGAGGTCGCCTAATTCTTGACGTATTTTTAATGCTTGTTGCAAGTAATCTAAGGCTTGCTCATAGTTCCCCTGGAGAAAATAAACTGCCCCAATACTATTTAGGCTACTACCGATACCTTGTTTGTCATTAATTTCACGACGTATTTTTAACGCTTGCTGATAATAATTTAATGCTTGGGGATAGTTAGCTAGTTTGTTATAAGTTGCTCCGATACTATGAATTGTTTCTCCAATTTTTAGGGAGAGTGATTTGGGAGGGTTTTCTGAGTTTCTGGAAATTGATTGGAATATTTCTAAGGCTTGTTGATAAGTTTCTAGGGCTGGTTGATATTTACGGTCGTTATATAGTTTTTTGCCTTGTTGGTAGAGTTTTTCTGCTTGGGTTTGTTGGGAAGTTTGGGTGATTAGTTGGTATTGAGGTTGGGTGGAATTTGATATTTGAGGATTTGCTGTTTCATAGATTAGGTAAATGGTTAGAGTTAGGCAGTAGATTAGGAAGACTTTTATGATTCTTTTGATTATTCTGCTTTGACTAAGTTTGAACATTTTAACTACCCGTTTTCAGAAATCTACAAAAATCAGTAGCATCTATAAATATTTGTTATTGTGTTGAATAAAAAGTCATGCGTAGAGGCAAACAACTCCCAATGATTAAATATTATCACAATTTTTTGCCATTAGCAACATAAAAAATCTTAGCGCCGCCGATTTTTTTGAGCTTCACAGAATGAGTCATTGCCGTCTCTGGAATGCTAGTTTTTCCATTTCTGGGTGTAGCTTAATCTTCTATATCATTATGTATGTATTTAATTGGGAAATCCTCTTCCTGCGTTGAATAAAAAGTCATGCATAGGGGCGAACGACTCTCACTGATTAAATCCTATCACAATTTTTTGCCACGATCAACATTACATCCTTTCTTGATTTTTTTTGAGCTTCACAGAATGATTTTTTCCATACTCGCCACCTTTGTAGAAAATGCCGTAGCAAAGGTCTATCCGTGTTTTCAGCAGAGTGATGTTTAACAGATTGGCGATCGCCTTGGCGACATGAAACACGTAGATAGCAAATGGGTTCTATATGTATTTAGTTGGGAAATCCTCTTTTTGCGTTGAATAAAAAGTCATGCGTAGGGGCAAACGACCCCCACTGATTAAATCTTATCACAATTTTTTGCGACGAGCAACATTACATCCTTTCTTGATTTTTTTTGAGCTTCACACAATAATTTTTTTCGATACTCGCCACTTTTGTAGAAAATGCCGTAGTAAAGGTCTATCCATCTTTTCAGGAGAGTGATGTTTAACAGATTGGCGATTGGCTTGGCGAGATGAAAAACTTAGATAGCAAATGGGTTCTATATATCTATTGTTAACTGGTGGATTATTTCTGCCGGGCTGTACTAAGGCGATTATTTAGCTCGATTGATTGACTGGCAAGTTTTTCTGAAGTATTGCAATCCTGAATCGTTTGTGAGAATTTGATTGTTCCCTATTCCCTGCTTTGCTTTTCTCTCAAATTCTTGAATCTCTCGCAACTGAAATAAGATTGCTATAGTATTTTTATTTCTTGGCATCTTCATCAAATAAAAGAGTTACACTACTAGAGTCTCCGTTATTTTTTTGCTGGCAATATTTAAAAATATTCAAATCTTGAGCTTTAAATAATTGGTCTTTTGCCAAGAAATCTAGCCCTGCTTCACTCCTACACAAATATTTCCTTACAGTTTCAGCCTCGTCAGGATTTCTAATTTTATTAAATACCTTTAAAACTTCCCCATAATAATGTAAAGCCTTTTCACCTTTACCTAGCTTTTTATAAGTTGTCCCTACATAAAATAGAGCACGACCTTCTCCAGCCAAGTCGCCCATTTCTCGCCGCAGTTTTAATACCTGCTGAAACTTTTCCAATGCTTTTTTATATTCCCAGTCTTGATAGTATTCATCACCCTCTTTCAACAACCCATCTATCTTAGATTGACTATAAGAAATATCCTGTGCAAATGCGGAATAAATTTTCAATTTTCCTCCTTGACGAAACTCCTCAAGAGTACAGTAATCTTGAATAATATATCCCTCCCCAGACAACATTTTTTTTGCAGCAGGAGTCAGACACAAATATTTCCGAACAACTTCAGCTTCATCAGAATTTCTAATTTCATCGCCAACCCCTAAAACTTCCCAATAATAATCTAAAGCTTTTTCACCTTTACCTAGCTTTTCGTAAGTTGCCCCTACAAAAAATAAAGCACGAGCTTCCGCAGCCAAGTCGCCCATTTCTCGCTCCAGTTTTAATACCTGCTGAAACTTTTCCAGTGCTTTTTCATATTTCTGGTTTTGATAGTATTCATCACCCTCTTTCAATAACTGCTCGACCTGAGATTGACTAGAAGAAATATCCTGTGCAAATGCAGGAGGAATTTCTAATTTTTCTCCTTTGCGTAATCCCTCAACAGTGGGAAAACTCAAAACTAAAGTAGTAGTAATAACGCCAAGACATTTAATCCAATAATTCATAGATAAATACCTCCACAAATAAATCTCAAAAAAATCACCTGCAAGTGAATTTTAGTTATCCGCATTAAAATTTATTTCAATCCTAAATCAAGCCACAAAACTGATGATTAGCCAAAGATTACAATCTCTATCTAATAGCTCAAGTCATCTCAACTATAAAACCAATGACCTACTACCAGATTCTTCTTCCGTTAAACAATTTATTGGAAGATTACCCTCTTGAGACAAGATTTTTTTTCCAGCAGGAGTCAGACACAAATATTTCCGAACAACTTCAACCTCTTCAGGATTACTAATTTCATTAACTAACCCTAAAACTTCCCAATAATAATCAAGAGCTTTTTCACCTTTACCGAATAATTAAGGTTTAAAGCCTCTCATGAGCAAGGGGAAATAAGGAAAACTTTTCCTTTGAGTCAATCCAATCCGTTTCAAGGAGAGGTAATTAATAATTAATAATTATTAATTATTAATTGTTGAACTAGCTTTTCGTAAGCTGCCCCTACAAAAAATAGAACACGAGCTTCCGCAGCCAAATCTCCCATTTCTCGCCGCAGTTTTAATACCTGCTGAAACTTTTCCAGTGCTTTTTCATATTTCTGGTTTTGATAGTATTTCTCACCCTCTTTCAATAACTGCTCGACCTGAGATTGACTATAAGAAATATCTTGTGCAAATGCGGGAGAAATTTCTAATTTTTCTCCTTTGCGTAATCCCTCAACAGTGGGAAAACTCAAAACCAAAGTAGTAGTAATAATGCCAAAACATTTAATTCAATAACGCATAGATAAATACCTCCGTAAATCTATCAAAAAATTGCTGTTGTACAAAGCGCAGAATGAAAAATTGATAGGAATAGTTTCTCTATAAACCACCCAGTCTATGTTTGGCAATAACTACAGGGGGATTATCCTAAAATGTCATTCTTACTTCCTACAATCTCAAAAAATTTGTCCAAAATTAATGGATACTTATTGATACTCTACCGTTATAATCTTTGGTTTAATGGCGATTCTTGCTGCAACGAATCTTAAACTAGATTTAACACACAATAGTATAGATAGATTTTCCCTAACTTTCTCTGTATAACTAACTAGGATAAATTGCCCATCTGACTATTTTAACTTATTATAGATTGACCTCTCAATGTAGAAAATAGTTAGAAAAGTTAAGTAAATGTACTTGTAATGGTAATGTGATGATTAATCAAGTGAACGGTAAACTTTTGTTATCTTTAACCTCAATATTTATTTTGACAATTCCAGTAACTTGGGCAAAATCAGCAACCGGATTAACACAGATAAACTCAACAAAAATCAAACCAAACCATCAATCCTTTCCCCATCCAATACCACTGCCAAAATCACCAAAGTTGACTCACCTCAAGTCTCTTCCTACGGAAATTCCAAAGAAACCCCTACAACTAGCACAAGCATCAGAAGAATACGAAGACCTCTCCGAATTAGACCAAGTAACTTCCGTCTCCCAACTTTCAGATATCCAACCCACTGATTGGGCATTTCAAGCATTGCAATCTTTAGTAGAACGTTATGGCTGTATTGCAGGATATCCAGATGGCACTTACAGAGGCAACCGTGCGATGAATCGCCATGAATTTGCAGCAGGGTTAAATGCCTGCTTGGACAGAATGACAGAATTGATTGGTCAATCCACGGTAGATTTGGCGACTCGTGAGGATATGGCCACTGTCCAACGTTTAGTAGAAGAGTTTGCCCCAGAATTAGCAGCGCTCCGTGGACGAGTTGATGTTCTTGAGTCTCGCACTGCAGAATTAGAAGTAAATAGATTTAATGGCACTACTACTATATTCGGCGGGGAAGTAATATTTGGCTTAACCAATGGTTTTGGTGGAGAGGATGTAGTTAATGCTTTTGGCGGGCGCGGAGATGGAGACGAGAATACAATTTTTAATTATCTAGTAAGACTACAAACCGCCACAACTTTTACTGGTAAAGACCGTCTCCGTCTAGAATTAGGTTCGGCAAATTTTAGTAGTCGCGCTTTTGCTGGTGAACAGTCATTTAATACAGATATGGCAATCGTATCTTACCAAACAGATACAGATGATGAGTTTCAAATATTTAAGTTGGAATATCGTTTTCCGGCTTTTGGCGATCGCGTGGTCTTTACTTTCCGTCCTGTTAACTTTAGTTTAAATAGCGTCCTTACAGCTAACTCTCCCTATTTTGACGCGGGTCGGGGTTCCATTTCTCGGTTTACTGACTCTAGCCCATTATTTAAGATAGGTAGATTAGATTCTGGTTTAGGTTTTGACTGGTTGATTACTGACAAAGTACGTTTGCAAGTGGCCTACGGTACGCGGGATAGTGAAATTCCTGGTGATGGCCCAACAGGGGAAGGTGGTATTACTAATGCGGGTCATAGTGCGACGGGAGTTCAATTTTTAACAGTACCGTTTAATAATGTTTTGACTGGCGTTACTTATATTAATGCTTATTCAGAAGATGGTTATTTAGACACATTTACAGGCAGTTTAAATGCTGATACTTCTGGAGGTTTACGCAGCCCGGCTAACATTAATGCGGTGGGTGGCACTGTGCAGTGGCGGGTTTGGGAGAAAATAACTCTAGGTGCTTGGGGAGGTTGGGTTTTTACAAATTATATTAATTCTGATGCTCATGCTACTTCTAATACTTATTTATTTTCTGTGGGGATGTCTGACCCTTTTGGTCGGCAGGGAGATTTATTTGCGGTTTTATTTGGCAAACCTTTAAAATTAGTTGACGGAGATAATGGGATTCAAGAAGATGAGGATACTTCTTATCATATTGAAACTTTTTACCGATATAAAATTAGCGATTATATTACAGTCACTCCAGGAGTTTTTGTAGTGACAAATCCAGAACATAATGAAGATAATGAAACAATTGTCATTGGAGTTGTGCGGACAACTTTCCGTTTTTAGGTTAAGCATTCAGCAGTCAGCTTATTAGCTAATTGCTTTTATAAGAGGAATTTGTATTGAGAAGATGAGTGAGAGTTGAAAGTATGGTTCAATAATTAATAATTAATTAATAATTGGCATTGGTGAAATAAGGTATGAAATTCGGATCGGAGTAAGATTGATAGTGGTACTTAGACATTTTTTGCCAGGAAAAATGCTTTAAAGTCAGTCAAGAGTTGGGAATTACGTCGATGCCTTAAA
>JBARXI010000320.1:0-10067 GCA_049647275.1 Microcoleaceae cyanobacterium | reverse complement strand
TTGGGAATTCAGTCGCTATCAATGGAGAAAATATCCTGATTAGCTCCTTGTGGGATAATGATAATAATAGTGTCTCGGCATACCTGTTTTCTACCAATGTTCAATCGAAACCAACACCTGCACCAGTCCCAGAACCGTCATTAATTTTAGGAATGATGGCAGTGTTTATATTTGGAAGTTTGTCTTGTAAGCAACATAAAATGTCTTAAAAAAGTTAAATTTAGCTAGGGATTAAAATCTCTAGTTAATAGCAAAAGCTTTCTGAATAAGACTATCCTACTAAAGTCGAAAAAATTGTTGATAAGAACAGGGAACAGTAAGAAAGAGATACTAGTATTTTTTGTGTTCCAAGAAATTATATCATTTCCGGATAAGAGCGCGATAAAAAAACTTTCTTCTTTTCTTTCTGTTCTTTCTTCCCTCCTAACTCCTGACTCCTTCTTCAATTACAACTATTCAGCCGGACATGATATTAGTATTCGGTTTCAAAATCTATTTGAAAACAAAATTAAGCAATTTGCATCATCTCATTATACTCAGTTGCAAACTGCTCATAAGTAAGACTATCATTTTCTGTTTCCGGACTCCAAAGTAACTCAAATACTAATAAATAATCAGCCGTAACTTTTCCTAACTCCTTCAAAATTTGCTTCAGACTTTCCTCATCATTAACTTCATCAAATAAAGGATAATCATCCTCAGTTCCAAACAACAAAGTCACAATAATATGATTATCACATTCTACATTATCCCCAACAGAATTAACCTCAAATTTACTTCTTTCAGCAAAAGAAAACTGCTCAAAAATGCGTTCCGCCTCCTGTCTAGTTTCCACAGTTTCCGAACTAGCAGCAACATGACTCCAATATTCTTGCGCCCGGAGTAGAGCGATCGCTGACTGCAACAACAACTCCACCCGCCCCTCTGGCGTACCAATATCAATCTCCTCACTCATTCTGGCTAAATCAGATTGAATATTATTTGCCGGCACAACCAAGGCTACCTGTAACTTACTCACAGTCACGATATCATTAACCAAATCTTCCGGTACAGTTGCAACTGGCAGCGGCTCCTCAATAACCTCTACATATCCCGGTGACTCCTCAATAACCTCCACATATCCATCTCCCTCTGCCACCAAAACTTCTCGATCATAGCCAAAAGCAGAAGCGTTACCCCTCCGCATCGCTGTCGCGATCGCCATAATCAAAACATACAAAATACATACCAGTAAAATTCCCAGCAAAAGCATCGTCAGAAACATCGGTAACGCAACTGTCGGCGCGTCGTAATAACTGTAAACCACCCTTTCCTGAAAAGTAGGCTGGTAATAGTAGCGCACTCTAGTAGTTGGATGCACATAATAAAATCGACTTGTACCAGGTTGCTCGTAATAAGATCGGCTGGTGCTACCATCAACAAAATAACGTTGCCCACTATCAATATTTACATAGTAACGTCGTTGGGTTGCTGGCTGCACATAATAAAATCGCCCCGTACCCGCTTCCTGATAATAACGTTCTTGAGTTCCTGGGCGCATATAATAACGTCGCCCGGTAGCGGGTTCGACAGAATAACGTTTCTGGGTAGGAGCAAATGAACCACTGCGAGTCCGCCCACCAGTGTTGGTGCGGGAATTGTTTGTGGGGCGAGTGTTATTGGTTGGTTTAACTAGATTATTGCGTGGTGTAGTAGTGGAGCGCGGTGAGGTTGGTTGGGCAAATGAACCACTGCGGTTAGAAGTGCCACCGTTTGTGGGGGCACTTTTTGTCGTGGGGCGAGTGTTATTGGTCGGTGTGACTGTATTATTTCTGGTAGGTTTGGGCTTTGAGTCACGAGGTTTTGATTGAGAACGAACAGGTTGACTGCGGGTTGGGGAACTGCTTCTACTCCTACTTCTGCTTCTGCTGGAACTACCTGAACTTCGAGAACTTCCTCTACTACCACCTCCTCTTTTACCAGCGTAGGCAATGGAAGCATCTGTATTGATTAATTCGCTGATGTTATTACTATGGGAATTAATGCTAACTTCATTAACCAAAAATAATGAGATAATTGTTGCCAAGATGAATTTAGATTTACGCATTTCCTGATTTTTCCTAATTTATTTTTACGTTTCAAGTTTTTTATTTATTTAGGCTATTTAGGCTATGAATTTTAATTGACCAGTAATTTTCCTTGTCTTTAGTCAAAGACTTTCAACTATCTGAGACAGCTTTTTTCTTAGCAATTTCGCGATTATTTCGATATAAATCAATCCGATTTTTAGCAGCCTCATATTGAGGATGAGATTCGGGAACTTCTTTCATTAAAACTAATGCTTGATGCCAAGTTATTGCTACTTCATTCCACTGTGTTTGAGTATTAGCAATTTGAGCAAGTTCGGCTGCTGTTGTTGCGGCATTTATTCCCTCTCGGAATGGGTCGGAAACTACTGGAGCTGCTGCTGTATTTATTGAAGTATTTTGTGAGATATTTTCTGAGTTAGTAGAAACAGTTGAATTATCTGGAATATTGGCAGGCTCGACCACAAAATTATTTGTTATGTAGTTTCCTAATAATCCACTTCCTGTCAGAGACAAAATCAAACCAACTATAATTAAGATAAAATTTTTTCTAATTTGTCTCTGACTCCAATTTGCCATATAAAAAATCACAAAAGCAAACGGAATAAATAAATATGCAACACCCCATAATGTGCCTTCGGTAAAAGCTTGAACTAAACCCCAGATTCCGCCGACTATTGTTAATAGTAGACCCAGAATAAGTAGGCCAATCCCTAGAAAAAACATTGTGCTTTACTATCCTCGTGAGAAGTATATTTGTCTACAGTTGTATCCTTTATTTCCTTTTTTTGTCCTAAGTTATTATTTTGGCTTTCCTAAAAAAAATTTATTTAATTCCATTTTAGATATAATTTTTTTACCTTGTCAAGATAGTATATTTCTCAGTTAAATTCAGATATGCAGATTGCCATAACGACGTTTCAGTAGTTTGGTTGTTTGTACTAGAAAAATTATCTACAGGGGTATGTACCAATTAATACTGATATATTGAATTGAGTAATGGGGTGTCAAATATTGATAGTAGTTAAGCCGATTTTAAGTTTCATCAGTAAAAGCACTTAAGTAGCCCGGCGTAATTAAATGTTACTATGTCATTGCGACTGGAACGGAGTGGAAGGTTTGCGGAGCATTCCGCACCGAAAGCAATCTCAAGGGTTTTAACTGGTGCTCCATTTTGTTACATAGTGAGGTTTATTCCGGACTACCTACTTAAATATTAATAATTTTGAACCTGCAAAAAAAATACTATCTAACTAAATTTAGGTGGTTAATTTCGGTTTTTTGATTTCTTACTATCTCTCTCCTAAACATTTTATCCATCTTATCCCCCACATTTTTTTACTCAAAATACTTCCTATAACAATCCTAAGAGCTGATTTATCAACTAAATATAAATAAACTTCTGTTACCTATTACTGTCATATAGCAATGTGAAATGATTCGTCAAAGAAATCGGCTACTTTAAGGCAGGAGGAGGAAGTTTTTAACAAGTTCAGGAATTTTACAAATGATTTAGGATTGCTATAGGGTTTAGCTCGAATATTAAATTGATTTTGCACAGGTACTTAGATTAATTTCAATAGCTAGTCCCATTTTTATCTGGAACTGGTGGTCGTTCATCTGCCTGATAAATCATTTGTTGACTAATACCTTCCTCAGATTCGGAGAAATAATTATCTAGGTTATTCAATGGAATTCCTACCATTTCTATCATGGTAATTGCCATCGCTATAAAATTTCCTGTATACAAAGACAAATTCAATTTATTTTTCATAATTTTTATCCCTGATACTATTTTTAAATAAAAATATTTGCTTTTATCTGTTTTTTATCTGTTAATTAATTTGTAGGGTGGGTAATGGGTACAAGTATCTTTGTATAAAGGTTTTAGCTTTATTTAGTATTGCCCACATTATGCGTTTATTTATGCCGACCTACTTACTATTTTTAAATAAGAACATTTGCTTTGAGCTGTTAATTAAGTGGAATTAAGATTCCATCAACAGGAGTTTAACTGTTGTGAATTATGCTTGTTCTCATAGAGTTGCTTCTCATAGATTTTCTTGTATTTATCTTCTACTAATCAATCAGCTTATCTCTTAAAAATTATGAAAAAAAAGGCATCCCCAGGATACCTTCATAAATAATCAGTTTTATTCTCTATTAATTAATCAGCCATTTTCTCAAAAATTATGAAAAAAAGCAGGAGTAATATAGTACTCCTGCTCACCTCCTTTGCTATTGAGTTATAAATTTAACAATTTTCTGCCATCTTGAATTATCTTTTCCCTTATGGGTTTAATACCCCACCGTCACTCGCGTTGCTCAAAATTGTTTGGGGGAGCGAATCCCCGCAATTTTCACATCACGCCTCTCTTGGTGCGCGTTCCCTTGCGTCTTACGCCGACGCGGGGTCGCACCGCTTCTGCCTTCAGCATAGCTGCCTTCTGCCTTCTTCAATGAATATATTGATGCTTAATCAATTATCCAATAACCATTATGTCGCCAATATTGTTCCCTTAAGGCTACTTCTAAGTCATCTGGTTGAATCGAACCTTCAAACATTAATAGTTCTCCAAGTTTCTGATGACATGAAGTTTGAATATCTATTGCTTGGTCTAATTGAGTCTGAGAGATTAATTTTTTTCGGATTAAAATTTCACCTATTTTCATAATCGTATAACACCTTTTTTCAGGTTGATTTAGTTTCGTATAGGCACCCTAATAATTCGCTTTTATATCTGTAAGTATTTATCTACTTAATAGTCAGCTAGCTTCTGGAGATTTATGAAAAGATTAGCAACGCCCTGCCATCTTTTTCTTTTGATGGTATAATAATGTTCCCATCCTGAATAGTTATAGTGTCATCTAGTCAGAAAACAAGACTATGCTATTCGATGTCACAAACATTTCTGGTTTACTATGTGCTGGTTTATTCTCCAGATTTTTTTTGTTCAATAGTTCCAGGTAAGCAAAAGGCAAACATAGAGGCCAAAATGTAGCAATGGTAATTAACATTGCTATACTTAGTGACTTTTCTGTTGAAGAACAATTAAAATCTTGATTGAGTAATTTTAACCAGGCAGCAAATAACTGGAAAGCTATTAATAGGTAAATTATACCTAAGAAGCTGAAGATTAATTCCAACATAAATTATCCTATTTTTATTGATTTTTTTTGTTTTTGTGATAGGTTAAATCCTGATTTGGTTCTATAAGCAATACCAAATCCGCTTGATTAAACACCTATTTTTAAAATCCCAAATACCTTACTAGCTAAGACTTTAGATGTTTTTGAATTAGCGCACTACTCAATCGGATTTTGTATAATGTTTCAGCTCAGGATATTTAGTAGATTTAGTCATCTACCTAGCCTAATAAATCAAAATCTTCATCAGATTTTCTGATTGACTGAGTACATTATTCATCAACTAAATATGGTAATTTTACAGATACAATCCTTACTTTTTACAAAACTTTAGATTGGCTATCTTACGGAAAAAATGCTTTAAAGTAAGTAGATTTATCTATAGACATAGGCCTGGAAATTAAATGTAGCAGTTTTTAAGTAAGTTGTAGGGTGGGCAATGGCTATAAGTATTTTTGTATAAAGGTTTTAGCTGACTGCGCGCATTGCCCACATTATGCCTTTATTTATGCCGACCTACTTATTAAATCTTAAGTCCCTCTTTTCAAAGGGGAATTTAAGGGGATATATTTGTACCTCACGAGCTTGGTAAATGCTATATCCTTTTACTAAAATTATTCTGGACAAATTCTATAGAAGGTCTCTACATTCTTTTTGACCAGGCATCTTATGAACAGCAAAAAATAATCACTCTTTTCTACTAGACCCCACATGAAGCAGATACAAAGGGTGAAGAAGTCAAGCATCTGCCAATGTTTTACCTAAATTTATTCATGGGTTTCCCTTGCTTTGGTTCTTCTTTTTTCCAGCTTAAGTTTTCAAAGAGAGTAGATAAACCCGATAATGAAACTATACATAATTTATCGAATAAATCCGTATATTCCTCACAAAAGTTTACTTATCTATAATTTGGTCAGACTATTTTTTTTAGCAAATTTGCGTAAACAAAGAAAGATGCCTAGAGTAATAAATAAAATTACTATACTAAAAGGTACAAGATTTTCTGAACGCCATCGTAAGTCTCTACTAATAGTTAAAAATGACTGAGTAGGATTGTTGATAAAACGATTAATTTCTTGAGCGATCGCCTCCATTTCTTCCATATTACCTCTCACACCATTAATAAACATTAAATCCTGAAAAATTATGACTTCTTTATCATTTTGATTAACCAGTGTCACTAAATAATCTACAGTAGACTCCCCACTACTATCTTTGCTATTCTGGTAATCAAATTTAGCTGATTTTACCTTGGTTAAATAAGTAGGTGGCTGTTCAATCAAACCTAAATATTTTGACCGATTTACCTCACATTGAACTTGAGTCAGTTTTGTCTGTTGGCACGAAAGAGTTGTTATTCCCGTTTGACTGAAAAATTGTAAAGCCATCAACAGGGGAACTACTGTCAAGAATAAAGCAAATAACATACTCAAATTCCCTGATAAATTCTGTTTTTTGAGGAAATTTTGTCTTGCAGTTTGATGAGAATTTTTCATGGTTTTATTCTTTTAGTTGACTTTCTGAGCTAGCATTTGCTAAATTATTTTAGAGCCTTCTATTAAATAACAAAAAATGATGAAAGATAAATTAGAACTAGCTGAACTATCCCACTCTAAAATAAAAGTGACAATAGCAATAGTGGGATTATTCACCACTCTAGTGCTTGACTCGTAACAAAACTTTTCTTAAATGGATTCTAAAAAGTTTCTATGTTTCTATAGGAGTTTGAACTAATCTAATTTCTAACATAGTCAGGACTTACGCACAGACCCTACAAAAAACACAATTTATAGATACGTATCCGTAAGTCCTGATAGTATTTATAATATTTACCTCGGAGCATCTTCATAGCAAGGGGAGTCGAGCGAGTGTAACTTTTTTGGCCAAGTAGATTCACCCCCCGACGCAATCTCAGCCTTAATCAAGATTACTACCTTTAGGGAAGGCTTTCCTTACGGAATGCTATCGCAAACCCCTACGGCGGGATTAATGTGAAGAAAAATAGCTTTATTTCTTTCTCCATCCCGCCTTGCAATGACAGAAAAATCCTTAGTTTGGAAAAATGAAATAGCCCTATCTCTAGGGTGAAAAATTCTAATTTATTTCCAGATTTGGCATTGGCTTTGACTTGAAATAATGCTGAATTATTATTGTTGATAAACTGGCGATCGCTTAACTCACTACATCTAATTTTTCCGGTTTTACTAATCTGATAAAAAAAGGTATCGGGAAAAGAGATTTATCACAAATATTTATCCAAAGGGGATTGTAGGATTTTGGATTTGGAAAACTCTGGGGTTTGCAGAATTTTCATATTTTATTATGCTTGCTACCTTTTATTTACCTAGAATTTAAAAAGTATTTGCAGGAGTATTTTTTCCAAATGGTATTACTTAATATTTTCGAGAATAGTAAATTCATATTTTCGAGACTCAGGATTAGGTTTGACTTGAACTAATACGGAATTTTCATTGTTGAGAAACTGGCGATCGCCTAATTGCCAAAATGTAATTTTTCCAGTTACTCCTTCTACATAAAAATCAGGACTAGATAATATTCTTTGTAACTGTTTACGAGAATAATTTCCTGCCATTTCGCCCACAGCATTAATAATAGTTTGAGTAGCATCATAAGTAGTAGCAGTACGCCAATTTATCTCGGCATTCCAAAACTCTTGAGCGATATTGGCAAATTCAGATTTGGGATGACGATGCCAGGGAATACTTATTACAAGATTACCTTGATATGCTGCTTGACCAGCATCTTTTAATACTCTGAGATTATAAATAGAATCGCCCCCTAATAATTTCAACTTTCTAGCATTATTTATTACTCCCATCGCATTACTCAGAGTATTATCAGTAGCGGGAACTAAAAGCATTATTTCTGCACCTTTATTTAGTGCTTGCTCCACACAGTCACCTGCACTAAAGTTTCCTGCCGAAAGATTGCATTTATAGACAAATTTTCCCGGTAATAATTTCTCAAATTCCCTAGATAAAGATGTACTGTAACGATTCCCCGGCACATGGGCAACTGCTACTTTTTTATCTCCCCAGTTTTGTCTGTTCAGATAATTAAATAAAGTCTGAGTTGCTACACGGTCGCTGGGTGGAATTTTAAATACAAATTTACTGAAATTTATTAAACGAGTAGAAGTACTAGTGGGAGAAATTGCCACAATTTCAGCTTTGTGATAAATCTCTCCAGCCCTCAGAGTCATCTCACTGGAATAGTGACCAATAACGGCAAGAATTTTCTCTTTTCCTACCAAAGCTTTGGCAACTTCCTCAGCAATTTCTGGCTGATATTTGTCGTCAGCAATAGTAACTTGTAAAAATTTGCCGTTGAGACTACCAGAGCAATTTAATTGACTTTCAGTATTTGTAATAGCCAGGGAAATTTCCGCCAAACCACAATTAAATTCGCTTTGAGCTAGGGCAACTCCGCGTAACATTTCCTGAGCAATATTTGACTCCCCACTAATCGGAACAGTAATTGCTATTTCGATATTTTTGCCAATGTTAGTAGCTGCTTTTTCTCGAGCTATTGCATTATTCAAATAAATCAATGTTTCCGGGTCATTTTTATTAATTTGGAGAGACTGCCTAAACTGAGAGATAGCCTCACCAAACTTGCCTCTAGAAAATGCTTGAATTCCGTTTGATTTTTCTGAATTAGTATCAGAAGAAACTAATATTTTTTCTCCCTGACTAATATTTTGTGAATTTTCTGGCGGTGGGGGAATATCTTGAGGAGATTTCACTGAAATTATCACAGTAACTGTAATTAAAAATCCACCTATTAATGCTAAAGTAATCTTATGCCAAATATTTTTGTGAATTAAGCTCTGCCAAGTCAAAGCATGAGACAAAGCAGTTTCTTGAATACAAATAGTTGGTAACCACATTGCTCCTGGATAAAGATGCTCAAAATGTTCCAATCTTCCTCTCGCTATTCGCACAGACTCAAACAGAGATTTCTGATTAGCAAACTCCTCAAAAAAATACTCCAAAAACTTCACAGCAACCTCATCAGGAACAGGTTCTCGCATCACAATAATTCGCCCTAAACCAAGCTTTGCTAATTGATTTGCTAAACCCAAACCATCGCAAGAATTAAAAATTGCCAACTGTAACCCTTTATCTATTGCATATCTCAAAGAATTTTTAAACTCTTCAATACTTAATCTATCCTGGTCATTCAAATCTATCCAACCAATCGAGCCATCTTCTTTACTACAACTATGTCCGGCAAAAATTAAGATGTGATAACCCGATTCTGACCGCAAAGCATTAGATAAATTTTCTCTAGTTGGTTGTTGTAAACATTTTACTTCCGCACCCTTTTCTTTTAACTTTTGAACTACCTCTAAATCTAACTGTGTATTAATACCATCACTCTTCCCCACTATCACAATAATCTTCACTTTCGAGGATTTACGAGGCACTTTATATTTGCCTTTACCTCGTACTCGGATAGCAATTTCTGTTTGTGGAAAACGAGACTGAAATAAATTCCATTCCAGCCAGGGAATTCGACATAAATTAAGATGTTGAACATCCAAAAATAAGCAAATTTCTGCTCCAGAATTTCGCAGAGGAGTTAAAACAGCAATTAACTCATCTCGTACAGGTTGCCAATTACTCTCACCACTATTTAACCATTGATTAAGAGTGATTTTAACTTGTTCTTTTTGTTCGGAACTAGAATAGTTAACTACAGATTTTGGGCTGATGCGAGTTGCCACTTTTCGGACATCTTCTAACTGAAAATAAGCTGACTGCCATTGATTAAATGATTTTTCTAGTTCAGAAGGTAGACATGGCAAAAAACCATCAATAGAATCGAACT
>JBARXI010000319.1:0-52763 GCA_049647275.1 Microcoleaceae cyanobacterium | reverse complement strand
AATTATTAATTATTAACTATTAATTATTAATTATTCGGTGATCGGGTGATGGGAAACAAGTAAAAAATATTTACCCTGTTAAAATTCCGGTTATTGTACCTCACGGGCAACGGAAAGCGCTGTATAAACCAGTTTTTAAGCCTGACAGATGCAGCTACTATTAACTATAGCAATCCTAAATTGATTGTGAAAATTATTAGAAAAGTCAATATTAACTGAAAACCCTTTAAATTCTGTACGTCGCCAATCTGACCACTCCCCTACCTTAATTCTGGCTCCTGACTCCTAACCACCACTAAAATATTACAACTGATAAAAAAAACAGTATAATTTCCTTTCCTCCTTCAATTTTTAACCCCTAAATGAATATCAAAATACTGACGATATAACTCACACCTGGGATAACATTTATTCCCCTGCCACTTCACCAAACCCAAACTATCTAACTTAAACCCTAACATCCCTGTTAACTGCCCACTAAAATTTTCACTAATCACCTCTTTCATCGCCTCAGATAACTCTGGATATTGCTCTAAATTCCACAAATGTCGGCGCAAATGGTCGCTATAAATTCCTGTTTCAGTAGTAACATTTTCTGGCAAATCTTCCAGGGTCAAATCTTGTTTAGAAATATGATATAACGCCACCCTGACTAAATAAGGATGCCCCCCAACAATTGCCATTAACCTCTCAACATCCCCTTCAGACCAATTCAAATTATGTCGCGATGCCAAATCCTGAATTTGACCTCGATTAAACTCCGGTAAATCTATAGGCAATCCCACATTAAAAGGAGATTGATTAATATTCATCGGAATATAAACCTCACTAGAATGTACAACCAACAACCGCAACTTTTTCCAAATAGCACGTCGCTTCGATTCCTCATGCCAAGCTCGCAATAATCCAAAAAAATCCTCAGCAATATCTGGATATTGAAAAACTCGGTCAACCTCATCCAAACCTAACACCAAAGAATTGTCTATTTGCGCTAATAAATACTTCTCAAAATAATCCTTACAATTAACCTTACTGCCAAAAATATCATCCCAATAATCATCAATTTGATTCGGCAAACGTAACTCTCGCCCCACATAAACACAAAACCATTTTAAGAAGCGATCCAGATTACTAAAAACTTCCTTATCTAACAACTGAAAACTCAAAGGCACAGTACGATATCCTTCCAGCGCGGCATGATGTAAAATTCTTGCCATTAAAGAAGTTTTACCCATCTGTCGAGGTGCTTTAATTCTAATCAACCCACTCGGTTGCAAAATAGTTTGATAACAACGTTCTTCTATTGGCGGGCGTTCGATATAAAAAGTAGATGCCACATCAATTTGCCCCCCCGGTAATTCTGGCTCGGCAGAAGGTAAAGGTAGGTGATTTTCTGAGGCAACCCTACCGCTAACGCGACTACTTTCTGCAGAGAGTAATGTCTCTTGTTGTATCTCTGCTTCCGGTGAAATATTCTCGGGTGGGGCAGCCAAAAGAGTCAAAACTTCTTTGAGAATAACTATGGTATCTTCTGGCGATCGCCACTCGCGTTGTTGAATGCGATAGAGATAACCGCGCAAATCATGATTAAGAGGCGTACTCAAAGAAAATCCCACCCGAATAGGCAAAATTATAGGTTTACGGTCAGGTCTGGAAGATTGCAACTCACGGGCAAGTTGCACCTGATAGGTAAGCAACTCACTTTGCGCCGACTGGGGAGGTAAAAATAACAGTAAATAGTCACATTGCCTCAACTCTTGATTAATGCGTCGAAACCAATTTTCTCCCAGACGAATTTGATCTGCTGCCATAAATATTTGATGACCAGCAGCGGTTAGGGTTGCTTCAAACTGACGCGCCAATTCTCGATCGGGGTCTTGACTGCTATAGCTGATGAAAACTTGGGAAGTATTGGCGCTGACTATTTGTTCGTCATCTAGTAGTGGAAACATTTCCCCTAGAAATTCTGATTCTGTTTGGGAGGGCGTTTGTTTTCCCGAACGGTGGTCAGCTTCATCTAATGTCAGACTGAAGGTAGCAAAAAGCTGCTGAATTTTGCTGAGGTCTGCACCCACTCGCCCCTGTCTAATTTTACTGATGGTGTCGGAGCCAACCCCAGATTCTGCTTCGATTTCTGCAAGAGTACCTCTGAGGTTATATTGTTGTTTCCATTCTTCAATGGCTTCGTTCAATTTTTTTAGCCCAGAAGTTGTGATAATTCGTCCGCGATCGCGTTTTGACTTTTTTTCCATTGTCTATACTTTATATAAGATGATAGTTAAGTCAGTGGTTATAAATAAATAGAAAATCAAGAAATAGGTATTAAATGAGGTAAGGGAAATTGTTTAATGTTTATTCCCATATCCGGCGCTCCGGTGTTACCTATTCTTTCCTTCTATTTATATTTTATTTTACCTACTTACTGATTTATTTTAAATGATTTTAAGGAAGATAAGCAATTTCCTTGATTTTAAGGAAGTTAACTAATTAATAATATTTTAACTGCTGGTGTCTTGAAAGTAGACTACTTAGACAATTCCCACTTTTCCAGAAGTTTGTTAGTTTTTTTTAATTAACTCCCTAATGTTCTCTACAATAACTTGTTAATTTTTTTAAAATTTAAGAGTACCAAACAGAATTTAAGAGATGAAAAATTTTCTTCATGGTTCAATTGCAACAATTGTCACAACAATATTTTTTACTATTAATTCTGTGACTCCTGCCCAAGCAAGTTTTAATTTCGATGAAGTTAAAATTGACCAAAATCAAGTTATTGCTATGGCAATGGGTCTCAGTGATTTAAAAGGAGCTTCTGCTTATAAACTGATGATTTTAGAGCAGCATTCTAATGAAATATCTTGTTGGAATGAAACTGAAACTGAAACTGAAACCGAATTATATCCAATTTTAGTCAAGCCGTTGCTAGTAAACTTTAATTATTCTGGTATTTGTCAACAGGCTACTGATAGTAATGATTATTCAATTCGAGTAGATGGTAATGATTTATCACTTAGTCATAGATTAATTTTGGAAAATATTGATGATGAAATTAAATTATTTGGGATTTCTATAATGGGGGATAAAAAGTTGATTGGTAGAACTCGCGGACTTAGTGATGGAATTATGAAAATTTTTCTTGAACCAGGTTGGCAATTTACGAAACGCAGCGATTGGGAAAAAGTTCCTGGTCATTTTTATTTTAGTTATGATAGTTTTGCGGCTAAACAAGCTGCTATTGAACAAAAAATATTTGATATTGATGCTCAAATTCCAGATAGTTTAGATGATATTGATGAATATCCAGATTCATCAAAAAAAGACCAGGATATAATATTAATGAAAAGATAGGTATATAAACTTCTAAAAATGAAGAATCTGACATTTAAAAAGATATTTTTTTCATATTCCTTGAAGCAGAAAACAGGAAAGCACGACACAGATATTTTCATCTTGGCAACAGCAGTTTTATCTGGAGCAGCTTTCAAAGCGTTTGAATTGAAACGCCTAGTAATTCAACAGTAACTCCTATCTTAATATAAGCACCAACACAGAATTGATTACCTACTCTAATTTTCTGTAACCCTTGCAGTAAAAAAGTTTCAATTTTGGAAAATGTGTAATTAATTTTGTGTACCTACTTATCTGTTTTTCATTGGTACAGATTATGGTAGATAGTTGTAGATTATGCCAAGCAGTTATTAACCCTTGGTTATCGCGATTAGTACTGGAGTTTCAGTATTTGTTGTATTAGTAGATGGACAGAAATAAATATAATATGCTTTGTCATTGCGAGGAACGTTTGCGAAGCATTTCGGACATTTTACATTTAATTACACCTACTTACTTTATACCATTTTGGCAAAATAATGTTATGAATCATCATAGGAATTAAAAGACTTTTGGTCAGATATCTGTTTTATTAAACAGAAATATTCACAATAGGAAATAATATTTAAGCTATTTATTCTGACTCCTGAGAAAAAGTCTAACTATTTGTAGCAAACATCGATCGAATTGGTATTATATTATTATCATGTCCGGTTGAATAGTTATAAATAACGAGGGAGGAGTCAGGTCGTAGGGGCGAATGGCCATTAGCTAGCGCACAACTACGTTAACGCCCCTACAGGAGTCAGGAGGGAAGAAGGGAAAGAGGAGGAGAAAGTTTTTTTAACTATTATCACTAATTATCCGGACATGATATTATTGGAAAATTTCCTGTTCGCTGTACTGAATGCTTACGAAACTTTCACGCGATCGCAACCGCTAAACCGAGTGCTATAAATTCAATAGTTTACCAAAAAATTGTAAATTAAGGTTTAAAGCCTCTCTTTATTAAAGAGAAGTAATTGTTAATTGTTAAAACTCCAAAAATTAGCGCGCGAAAAACTCAATTAGACTAGAAAAAATAAAACAACTAATGTGATGATTTGGAGTTAACTTCTGCCGCTCCAAAGTGTCTAACTGCGAAGGAATAGAATACATAACTTTTGATTTTTCACTTTTCAACCGATGCCTAACATTGTTACTTATAGCCCTGCTTATACGATAGTTCCTACCTATGAATGCTTTAATCGTTGCACATATTGTAATTTTCGCACCGATCCAGGAAAAAGTCCTTGGCTAACTCTAGAGTCGGCAGAAACACAATTATTGTCCCTAAAAGCTCAGGATGTGATTGAAATTTTGATTCTTAGTGGTGAAGTACATCCCAAAAGCCCACAAAGACAAGCTTGGTTTCAACTAATCTATGACTTGTGTCAGTTAGCTTTGTCTCTAGGATTTTTACCACATACTAATGCCGGGCCACTCAGTAAAACAGAAATGACTCAATTGAAACAGGTAAATGTATCAATGGGATTAATGTTGGAGCAGATGACACCAAAATTGCTGCAAACATTCCATAAAAATGCTCCTAGTAAAATACCACATTTAAGACTGCAACAGTTAGAGTGGGCTGGCGAATTAAGGATTCCATTTACTACAGGTTTGTTGTTAGGTATTGGCGAAACAAAGGAAGATTGGCGGGAGACATTGGTAACGATCGCTGATGTGCATAAAAAATGGGGTCATATTCAAGAAGTGATTCTACAGCCCCATAGTCTCGGTAATCAACAAATATGGAATGGTGAAACTTTCGACATAAATTTGTTACCAGAAGTCGTGGCGATCGCTAGTCAAATTTTGCCGGCAACCATCGCCATACAAATTCCTCCAAATTTAGTGAAAAAACCAGATATATTATTAGCCTGTGTAGAAGCTGGCGCGAGCGATCTAGGTGGAATTGGCCCCCGCGATGAAGTTAATCCTGACTATCCTCATCCCTACTACCAAACCTTAGCAGAAATTTTGCAGCCTCAAGAACGGCAGTTAATCCCAAGATTGCCTGTGTATCCCCAATACGATAATTGGTTGCCAAAAAATTTACAAAATGCTGTTAGTAAATGGCGAACAAGACTTTAATCCAACCTGCGGAATGTACCTTCAAGATAATGGCCCAGCAATGACAAAAATTTAATTAGGGACTTCTAAGTAAAAAAATATCCCATTGCACTGAAATTAGGGGAGCACCGGAACTCGGAGTAAGGGGAGTTTAAGAATTGGACAATGTATTTTTTGCTATTCCCTTAATCAAGCTTTTAATCCCTTCTTCAGCGCAAGGCCAGTTCCCAAAGGGACAAAGCTTGGTCTTTCTATCTGTGTTTGTTCTCCCAACTACTCTCCCAAAAAAAATTTCAAGTTTTTTAAAAAAATCCTTGACAAGTTTGTAGATATAAGTGCTATTATATTTAATGTTACTGCTTTGGGGCGTCGCCAAGTGGTAAGGCATCGGGTTTTGGTCCCGACATTCGGAGGTTCGAATCCTTCCGCCCCAGTTATTTACAAATAACCAAAAGATTAAAGGCAAAGGCTGAAAACACTAAATTATACTATTTGTAGAGATATGCCCTCATAATAAACTATTCTAATCTAATTGATTGACACAGCTAATTTAGTGCATCAGATAAAATAGTCTGTAGCGTTTTTGCCCTTCGCAAACCGCACCATGACCTAGGAAAAAGCGGTAGCGAAAGGGTTAGCTTTCCGTTAGAGTTTCGCTCCGCAGTCCGTCAGCATACCAATCTCTAACCCGTTTTTATTGCCTCATTTTAGTTCTGTCAGTCCACTAAAATACTTGTATTATCTATCTTCAGAGCTATCTTGAGGTTCTATTCTCAAAAGTTGTCCCTTACTATCTGTCCGATAAATCCAAGTATCACTCCCATTGGACAATACAATACGCCAGCCTTCTACTAACATTTGACCACACAATTCATCACTCTTCGGAAGTCCTAAACAAGTATTTGGCCAAGTCTCTTGGCTGGCTTTACTTACTTCTATTTTGTCTGGCGAAATACCTATTTGAGCGGCTAAATTTTGGCGAACAGCATCAGCTATATCATTAGGTAAGTCTGCTATATTCTCAGCGATTTTTTCAAATTTTATATTAGGAGTAGATTTTCTCAATTTTTTGATCTCATAAGGTTTCTCGTTGATACCAGGTTGACTGATGGTAAGTATCTGGTTAAAAGTTTGATCGGGCAGGGAATAGGGTTGAGAAATTTCTTGACCAAACTCTTTATTAGTATTTTGTACAGATTTTAAAAGACTGGCAAATTTGTTGGCTTTTAGATTACTTTTGTTGTTTGCCTCCAACTGTGGAGATTTCATAACTCTTACTGCCGCAACGGCTGTTTCTGTTAAATTAGGATATGCTTCGCAAGCCAAGATTCCAGTCAACAATAATGCTAGAAAAAAAGGATTAGGTGATTTATTACCATTGTTTTTATTTGTATTAGATTCGGGATGGTTATATATTATTGATTTCATAGTTAAAATAGTTTTATTTATTACTAAATTTACTCGCAGATACCAGTTGTAGAAACAGTTGTTAAAATCTCTGGAACTGTAATATTTAAAATTTTGGATAAGAGTCTCACAATTTAATTCTTTTAGGCTTACAGCTAGGGAGCAAGCAATAACTAGTTTATCAGGATAAAATTACTATAAAAAGCTGATGTAAACTTTTTGATCGTAGTTAGATAATAGTCATATATTAATGATAGATAAATTGCTAAACTACCGATAACAAAAGTATTAATTAGACAAAATTAACTTGGATGTTTTGACCTTCTCTTAATCACATATTTGATCCGAAGTGGAAAACTTGATGATAAGTTAAACTTAGTCTCTCGATCTCTACTTGATAATTGAGAACTCAAAAGGAGTGGTAAGTCGAAACTGCTCTAACTATTAGTAGATATTACAACTCCACTCTATCCGGTTATATAGACTCTGGCAAATTCTAGTTAGTTCCATAATTATAACTAGTTACAACTAAGTACCTAGGCAAAATTATTTGTACATTTATCCCTTATTTAATTAATAAGCTTTTGAGGTACATTCTATCTCTAATTAATTTTGTACGAGCATTTTACTTATTAGTTAATTTCCATCCCAGTTGGTATATTTTCCGGAAAATATTTTTTATCCCAAAACAGAAGTTTAGAAACATTCGATCGCTTTGAAATTCCTGAAAATTTACTTAAGCAATTTTGATTACGAAATAGGATGAGGTTTTACTTAACCTTTCTCCTTAGCTAGGGAAAATATAGACAGCACTCAACTAGATGCTACAATGTGAAACTGATAAAATCCTGAATTTTCACACTTAGGGATTTCCAACTAAAAAAATATCCCATTGCACTGAACTTAGAAGAGCAGTGTCAGTCTAGTAGGGTGCGTTAGACGGCTAAAATTTAGACTGTGAAAGGAATTTAACAATCCGTCGCAGGACACCATTTTAGATGTGTCGGTCCACTACTTAGGGATTTCCAACTAAAAAAATATCCCATTGTACTGAACTTAGAAAAGCAGGGAGCAGGGAGCAGGGAGCAGGGAGCAGGGAGCAGGGAGCAGGGAGCAGGGAGCAGGGAGCAGGGAGCAGGGAGCAGGGGAAGTACAAGAATTGGATAATTTATTTTTTGCTATTCCCTTATAGTGAAAGTTTACGATTTCACCATAAGTTCTTGAAGAAATACTTGCTGATGCTAATGAAACTGGTGGGAGTTTTTGCTGAGTAGGAAAACTACTTTATTGCTGGGACATTTATCCCATAATTAGATTCATCGAAAAATAGACAGTAAGCACAAATATATTTTTATTTAACCACAAATCTAGCTGTTATACTGATAAATTTAAAGACTAAGACTAAAGCAAATCATCAAAATCATTCATTGAGGAGGCTAGTTTTATGGACCCTTTACTCGAAGGTGGTGCTGCTCTACAGGAGCGTGACTACACCTTAATTATTGATAAAAGTAATGATATGTATACATCTGAATCTGGCATGGGCAAAAGTCCCTGGGAGCTAATGCAAGACTCTATATTAGCATTAGCAACTCAATGTGAAAAACTGGATTTAGATGGACTAACAGTTTACCTATTTTCAGACAATTTTAAACGATATGACCAGGTGACATCTACCGATCTAGCTCATATCTTCCTAGAAAATCAACCTTCCGGCAAAACTAACTTAGCCTCTGCTCTTAAAGATGCTATTGATAGTTATTTTGAGCGTCGCGCTCTCAACATCGCCAAGCCAAACGGAGAAACAATTTTAGTAGTTACAGCAGGTGAAATAGAAGACCCCGATCTAGTCAAACAGATTATTATCTCCGCTTCCCATAATTTGGAGCGAGATGAAGAGTTAGGAATTTCACTTATTCAGGTAGGAAATAAACCTGAAGTAACTAAGTTTTTTGAATTATTAGATAACGATTTAACATCATTAGGTGCTAAGTTTGATATTTGCAATACTCTTACCATGACAAATATGGAAAACATGAATTTAAATGATGTTCTAATTAATGCTATTTTTGGTTGATTTTTTAGCTAAAAGTTTGGCTTTAATCACTACGCTTTAATCACTACATTTTTACTTTTAACTTAAGAGCCTATATTCTATCTATATTAATTAACTTTAGGAACTTTCTGGCAATATACTTAACCACAAATTTCGTCCCACTGATTTCAAGTACAGCTTAAGAGGAAATTGATAATACTCCATCACAATACTAACTATAATTACCAAATGAGATAAAAATGTTAAGCCTGTCCAAAAAATGGGAAGCCAACACAACACACTACCAGGCATCGGAGGAAAGGTGTAAGCAGCTAATCCCATTAATGTAGTAGGTAATAAAATAAATGCAACTGCTAATAACTTAATTACCCAACTCCATTTCACATAAGGATGATTAGCTTGCCAATTTCTACCATTCCAACGCCAACTTAGAGGTGAAGAACTATCTGCTATTTTCAATGATTGTTCTACCAGATTGGCAGTAAAAATATGGTTACAAAAGTTACAAGAAAAAGCATCCATTAGAGTCATGGCTGAAATCTGACCATGGTAGCACACAGGACAGGTATAAACTTCTTCAATATTAAAATTTTTGTTGAGATTTTGGGAACTAGACATAGACTTTGCAATAAAAGAACTATATGCAATTGCATTGTAAACATGAACCTCTAGACTCATCTAGGGTCTGTGATAATTCTTAACGTTTGATTTTATTTGGCATAATTAAAATCATCTATAGTAGTCCTAAATCAATTGTGAAAAGGCATCAAATTTTTTCAGGTTAGGAAAATTGAAAAATTTATATTTAGCAAAAAGTTGGAATAAAAGATTAATAATTTCAAAATTTTTGCCGAAACGATAAAATCTCAGAAGCAAACTTTTTAGTTGAAGCAATTTGGTTTCAACTGGATTTTCTTCTGGTGCATAAAGAGCAAACAGTTCACAAGTAATTTTCCATTTTGATTTTTCTAATCCCTCATTTTCCTCTGCTAAAAATTTATTCATATTTTCTCCTGTATAATGTCTAACTCCATCCCACAATAATAACAATCTTCTTTCTGCATTTTTGCTCTGTAACCTTTTCACAAATTTTACTGTATTTTCTCCATTTACTGTCGAATATCTTTCTCAAATAAAATCTGGCTCTAACAAATTTAATGCTCCATAATAAGTTTCTCTATCTTGATAATTATTAACTGGTATTGTTACCTTTTTTTTTGAATTCCCCAATGCTTGAACTACTAAATCATCTCCCATTAAATGGCATTCGTCTATCGCATATACCACAAGCTTTCTCTGTTGTATCTCCTCTCTATGGTCTTCTAAAATTTGATTGATTTTTTCATTTCTTGTCTTGACTTTGTCTTTGTCTTTTCTTGGGTTTACTTTTTCTGCTTTTTGTCTTGTTATTTTCGCTTTTCTGTAAATATCATAGTAACTTTATTTCGATTCAAATACCACATCATACTCTTCTATTAAATAGATTTATAATTCTGATATATCCCAAAAATCTTGGCATAATAACCATTTTATAGTCTCTTGTTCTTCCTCTTTGCTAAGCTTTTTCTTTGCTCCTTTGTACCCTAGTCTTAGTCCTTCTATTCCTTTTTATATAAATCTTTTTTTCCATTTACTTATATAACTTTGAGAGACATTTAGTATATTTTCTATCACTCTGTACACATGACCTTTTAGAGCCAGTTTTACAGAATAGTGTTCTATTCATCTCTCGCGAGTCTCCATTACTATTGACAAAATTTATTAAACGCTCTATTTGTCTTTCTTTTTTATTCTTTTACCAAACTTTTCTAGTTTACCACCTTCATCCATTTTGATAACTCAAATAGAATTGCTATATATAGCAATCTTAAATCAATTGATATAAATTTTGGTGTATTTATTGACGGATTCTACCTACAACCAATAACCACAAAAAATCACGAATGAAATAGACTTGCTATATCTGTTATTTATCGCAGATTAAAAGATTTCAAATTACCACCTAATATCATGTCCGGATGAACAGTTATAAATAATTCGGGAGGAGTAGGGGCGTTAGCGAAGTCAGGAGGGATAAGAGGGAAAAAGAGGAGAAAGTTTTTTATCACTAATTATCCGGACTTGATATTACCAGAATATTTAAAAATCAAAATATTGCTATTCAAGAATTAACAATTAATAATTACCTCTCCTTAAAACAGATAGGATTGAGTAAAAGGATTTTTTCTCCTTGAAAGCCTCTCTTTTCAACCTTAATTATGCGGCAAAAACATATCAAATTAGTATTGATTGTAGCAGGACTAACTCTGTAACTCCACTTGTACCCTCAGTTGCAACGCACCTTACACTACTACAAATAGTGTATGACAGAGGATGTGTGGGTAAGTCCTGTTGTAGAATCTATCTTAACTAAAAATCTAGGTGTAGCACTATAATAAAAAACTCTACACACGGGTTAGTCGTGAAAAATTTATGACTATCGCCAAAAAATTGACCAAAAAAGATGAATAAGTACCCCAATATTGGTAGAATTTCAATCAAGAAACTATAAAATTATCTAGAGATTGGAGAGGTAAATAGTCAAATTGCTCAAACATAAATTATTTAATTCCGTCAACCCTTCTTGGCAATCCATTATTCAATTTGTGGGTCTGTTTTGTATTTGCTTTTTATTAGTTATTAGTTGTGGCCAACCTCAGAATAACCCTGATAATTCCCCGATCACAGAAACAAATACAAATCGCATTACTATAGGCACAACCTTGAAACCTCGTACTGTAGACCCGGCAGATGCCTACGAAGTAATATCTGGAAACTTACTATATAACTTAGGCGATCGCCTCTACGGTTACAAATTAGGAACAACAGAACTTGTGCCTCAACTAGCAACAGAAATGCCTACAATTAGTGACGACGGCAAAATCTATACTATTCCCATTCGCCAGGGCGTAACTTTCCACGATGGTACTCCCTTCAACGCTGAAGCAATGGCCTTTTCTTTAAAACGTTTTATTGAAAATGCTGGCCCACCTTCTACTTTATTATCTGATACTGTCGAATCAATAGTAGCTACGGCAGAATATGAGTTAACAATTAAGTTGAAAAAACCCTTTGCAGCTTTCACTCCTCTACTAGCATTTTCTGGTCTTTGTGCTGTTTCGCCTCAAGCTTATACCATAGGTAAAAGTCAATTTAAACCTGATACTTATATTGGTACTGGCCCCTATAAATTAGCTGACTATGGCACCGATGTTTTACGATTAGATGTATTTGAGAATTATTGGGGAGAAAAACCAAAAAATCAAGGGGTTGACATTCAAATATTTTCTAGTTCTGCTAATCTATTTAATGCTTTTAAAACAGGTGCTATAGATGTAGCTTATTTATCTCTGGATACAGACCAAATTAGTAATCTAGAACAGGAAGCTCCTCGCCAAGGTTGGCAAGTAATTTCTACCGATGGTAAAACAGTTAATTACATAGTTTTAAATCTGAATTCTGAGCCTTTGAATAATAAAGCAGTTAGACAAGCTTTAGCAGCTATTGTTGATAGAAAATTGTTAAATGAACGAGTTTTACAAGGTCAAGCCGAACCAGTTTATAGCCTGATTCCAACTAAATTTGATGGTTATCAACCAGTCTTTGAAGAAAATTATGGAGATGGAAATTTTGCTAAAGCTAAGGAGTTATTAGAAGAGGCTGGATATTCTCAAGATAATCCAGCCAAAATAGAAATTTGGTATGCTTCTAATTCCACAAAAAAGCAATTAATTGCTAGTACATTAAAAGCATCTGTAGACCAGAAACTCGACGGTTTAATGGAATTAGAATCAAATAGCGTGGAGGCTGCTACAGCTTTTAAAAACTTAGATAAAGGGGTATATCAAACCTTTATTTTAGATTGGTATGGAGATTTTATTGATGCAGATAACTATATCCAACCATTTTTAGATTGTAGCAAAGGTTCTGAAGAAAAAGGTTGTGAAGAAGGAGCGAGTCAGTTTCAAGGGTCATTTTATTATAGCGATCGGATCAATCAACTAATCGATCGACAAAGACAGGAACAAAACCCAGAAAAGCGTAAAGCTATTTTTATAGAAATTCAAGAATTATTGGCAGAAGATGTTCCTTTTATCCCACTATGGTTAGATAAAGATTATGTATTTGCTCAGAAAAATATTAATGGAGTTAGTTTAGAACCGACTCAACAGTTTCCTTTTTGGACAATTAATAAATCTTGAAGAAGTAGTCACTAGTCAGTAGGATCGAGAATGGGGTTTATGGGAACGATCGCCAAATAAACCCCATTAGCATCGCGAGTTACCGTGGGGTATTAAATCCATAAAAAGACAAATATAATTATTCAGAATCAAGAGGGATGCACAGCACAATAAATTAGATAGTATTCGTTGTGCATCCTGTAATTTTTGAGTCAGAAATTTGAGTCAGAAATATGAGGAATATAAACCACATTATTTACTGACTGATTGAAGTTTTATTCTTCCTTAATACAAGATTTAACGCAAAAAACAACTAACTAACCACAAGACAAAAAATGTTACCAAAGTAATAAATATTTCTGGTGTCAAACCAGTTGCCAAAGAACTAAGTATTCCTCCTAAAACCAACCCAACAATTAAACCAGCAACTGTCAGTAAAACAGCACGACCAAACTTATTTTCCTTGCGGTTAAGAAAATAAAGACAACAACCAACTCCCAATGCCAAAGTTAGTTGCAAAGTAGAAGCTTGACTAACACCCGAGTAAATGCTTACGGCACCTAAAACAACATAAATACCTGTTGGCCACAAAATATCAGCTTGACTGGGAGTATCAATCAACTTTTGTAGCCAAGCTGGACTTTTATCCGTGAGTCCAGGAGTAAAACTTTCAGGGGCTTTTTTTGTTTGCTTCTCTGGAAAGCGGATACGCTCAGGCACTTTAATTTTGCCTTCCTGACGTAACCTTAAACGATCCATCAAGATAGCATCATAGGAAGCTTCAATATTTTCGATAACTTTTTGATCCCCACTGTGCTGTTGCTTCAAACGTTCCTTTGCCGATTGAATTTCCTCAAAAGAAGCATCTTCTGTGATACCAAGTTGTTGATAATGACTTTGATTGCTCATTGCAATTTATTAATAATTGTTTAGAGTATGACAAAAACGGCGGATTCTAATATCTTAATCTTATCTAGTTTATCTTATCTAGTTTAAAGAAGGATGCCCACTTAACAAGTATCTCTGCAAAAATAACTAAATAACTTTCAGCTAATGGTTTCCCATAAAAAGCCTAGATAAAACGATCGGGATAACTGTGACATATACCAGATTGATTCATAGAAATAGAATTAGATGTGAGCTACGAGCGCGACTCTACTATGTTGATATCGACTTAGCTGTCATCGGATGCTCTGCTCTACAGACAATTCAGAATAAGTCAGGATAATCTTAAATTATATCTATTCTAGTCGATTTTGAAAAATAAGAATTATTCATCCTCATAACTTTTGGAGATGCTTACTATTCCTGACCACTGAATTTTTTTAACTTTTTCACGCCGATAAGAGAAAAAGTTATCCGGTTGTTGGTAAGTACAGTAGGGAGCGATCGCCATCTGTTGATGAATTATACCTAACTTTTCTAACTGTAATATATTAACCAGGCGCACATCCAAACGCACTTTTCCCGGTTCAGGATCGAATAAAACTGGTGAAATAGGCAAGCCAATCAGACAATCTAAAATATCTTTAGTTGTAGCTTTCTCAACTTCTGGAACAATAGTCGCTCCCACTTGAGCTGCCACCTCTTCAGAAACTTGGTAAACCTCTCCAGCAATAGCAGGGCCCATAACAATCTTTAGATCGGATAATTTACTACCTTGGGCCTGAAGACCTGCCAATGCTTCCGGGACAATTTTTGTAGCCGTACCACGCCAACCGGCATGAACTGCTGCCACTTGTCCAGTCTTTTGGTCAGCAATTAAAACAGGTACACAGTCGGCACTACAAACCCATACTGCTTGTTTTGCTTTTTCACTCAGTAGACCGTCAGCCTCGAAAAAAGTCTGTTGGGTTTCAGCATTATCCATTTTTAGCGAAGTAGCTTCTCCTGTTTTCAGTACAACATTTCCATGTACTTGCTTCACACGATATACCTCAGCAGAGGGATGTAATACATCCACTAATTCTGCTGGTGTACGAGGCCAAAAATGGTGAGTAAAAAAACCATGAGGCCAGTTTTCTAAAAGGCTACAAGTTAGGTAAGGTAATTCTTGCCATTTTTGCCAATGCCAAGTGACATCATTTTTACTGTCCAGTTGGTAATTTTGGTTAAATTTTTGTAAATCAGGGTCAGCTATAGTCATTCGATTAAAAATTGCTCTTTAGAGTTGAGATTATTATTTTGGCATTCTTCTGAGCTATACTCCACTACCAGTTTCGGTATCCGCAATAGTCAGAGGATGGATAATTACCCTCTTGTCAACTCATACATTCTTCAGAGTGCTTCAGAAAATGAGCAGCTGTTGCTATATACGCAATAGTCACAGGATAGATGGATGAATAATTACCCTCTCGCCAACTCATACATTCTTCGAGTGCTTCAGAAAATGAATTGACTATTGCTATATCCGCAACAAAGCCAAAATTCCATGTAAAATTAATCGGTCAAAATCCGATCGGACCATATATTAGAAAATTGTCAATAGCAGAATTTAATCAAAAACAGTTCATAGACTACCTATCAAATATTCCGGGAGTTTCCGAAAAATTCATCGCTTCAACTTCCAATCATCTCCATATTTTTCAGAGCCTCCCCTCAACAAATCAAACTCTGTGGCAACTAATCGACTCTCGAGCATCACCGGGTATTGTCATTGCCACTCAACAAACAGCAGGGCGAGGTCAGTGGGGACGAAATTGGGACTCAACTGTTGGGGGGTTATATATGTCAGTAGCGATCGCGAAGCAGTGCCGAAGGAGTATCGCCCCCAATATTTCTATATCCCAAACTGCTCAGTTAACTTTATCTAGTGCTTGGGGAATAGCTGCCAGTTTGCAGGATTATGGTGTACCAGTTAAGATTAAGTGGCCTAATGACTTGATTCTGGAAAACCGAAAATTGGGTGGCATTTTAACAGAAACCAGGATACACAAGGAAAAAATTTCTCAGGCAGTAATTGGTGTGGGGATTAATTGGGCTAATTCTGTGCCAGACACAGGAATTAATTTGCAAAGCTATTGTAGGAAACAGTCTAAAGCAGAAATATTCTCTCTAGAAATGTTAGCTGCAATTGTTTGTCATGGACTAGAGTCTGGCATTAAACAACTTTTAGAGTCAGGAATAGAGAATATTTTACCTGCCTATACTCAACTACTGATTAACATTGGGCAGCAAGTATTAGTAGAAAATCGTATTGGTACAATTATCGGAGTGACAACTACTGGAGAGTTAAGGGTAAAACTTGACCCAGACCAAACTATCCCAGGAACCAACTCTCAAATATCTCCCTTAGAAATTTGTCTAAAACCCGGTAGAATCAATCTGGGCTACGGCCAAAATTCCTAGAAATGGGTTGAGGAGAACTTTTGACTTGCCCACCTGTATGGGCTTGGTCAAAAAATCTGAGCCCGAAAAATTCAATCAAATAAACTGTCAAATTTTTAAATTTAAGTAACTATAGTGCGAGGAAATGATGGTATCCGATAACCAAAACCTGTCAGTTGAGTCTAGCACAAAACCACAGGAAACAACTCAAGAGCAAAACCAAAACTTTATTCAGACCAAACTTCTAACTCAAAAATCCTTTATGCGGTTTGGTTGTTGTCTGGCTAGTTTAGGGATGCTAAGTAGAGGAATGGTTTTAGCCGAGGTAGTTTTGGAAATAGAAGTATATGACTATGAGCCATCATATCAACCTGCCCCAGTAGATAACTATTCTCCCAAAACGTCATATTCAGCGCCATCCTATTCGCCCGAACCATATTACGAAAGCGAAGCTCCTCTGAAGGAGGCACCCGAACCATATTACCAACCCACACCTTCATACTCACCGGAACCATATTACGAACCCGAACCATACTATTCAGAACCCTATTACGAACCCGAACCCTATTATTCTGCTTCGCCTAGCTATTCTGAACCATATTATTCTGAACCATATTATTACGAACCAGAGCCAGAACCATATTATTCTCAACCAGCACCAAGTTATTACGAACCAGAACCATATTATTACTCTCAGCCAGCGCCGAGTTATTACGAACCAGAGCCAGAACCATATTACTCTCAACCAGCACCAAGTTATTACGAAGCCGAACCATATTATTATTCCCAACCAGCACCAATCCCGGAACCCGAACCCGAACCTAGTATTTATCTCCCCAAAAATCTGTATGTAGCACCTCCGACGAATACTGCCCTCAACCTATCAAAACAACCAAAAGGTAATTTACCATTGGTAACATTACCTAAACAAAAAAAACCATACTATGACGGTTCGGCTAAAGCTTACATAGATGACACAGACTACCAAGTAGGTGCAACTGATAGTTATGAAGCACCAGAAGCAGTAGTTTTCTCTGAACGTTCAACTGGTTATGTTACTCAATATTCCGAGCCAGCCAGTAATAAAAATTGGAGCGCCGTCGCCGAAACAAATAATTGGAGCACCCCCACCGAAACAAATAATTGGAGCACCCCCACCAAAACAAATAATTGGAGTGCCCCTACTCAAACTGCATCTAATAATTCATGGAGTGGAGAAGCTCAACAAAGTTATTATTCTCCACCTCAAAATAGCTACCAAGATTCATCCTACGATAATAGCTATTACTCCTCCAACAACAGTTATTATTCTGGTAGTTCTGGTTATAGTCAAGATAGCTACTACTCAAGTCCATCCTACAGTCAAGAAAGTTATTATGCCAGCACCTCCTATACTCCAACCTACTACTCAGGCTCTTCCGAGGGAGTAGAAGTAGCTGCCGTTTTGCCCGCCCAAATGCAGGGTTTATTTGATAACCCCATTACTCAGTCAGGTTTAGCTTATTACAACCGCACCATGCGACCGCCAGCAGTACCAGGGAATGGCAACACGAGAATAATATTTCCTTTATCTATTCCGGCACCGATAACTTCATTTTTTGGTTGGAGACAACATCCGGTTTTAGGTTATAAGAGGTTTCACACGGGTACAGACTTAGGAGCACCAACAGGAACCCCAGTAGTTGCAACTTATGCAGGTCAAGTGGCGATCGCTGATTGGTTAGGCGGTTATGGTGTAACTGTTGTGTTAGACCACCAGAAAAAATCATTGGAAACCCTCTACGGTCACTTATCAGAAATTTTTGTCAAGCCAGGGGAAGTTGTAAAACAAGGTGAAGTTATTGGGCGAGTTGGTAATACGGGAATGTCTACGGGTCCGCACTTACATTTTGAGATGCGACAGTTAACAAAGGATGGATGGGTTGCGAAAAATCCGGATACTCATATTCAGTTTGCTTTGGCTAATTTGATGACGGCGTTGAAGATTACGGAAATACCACCTGTACCGGAAGTTACCATTAATGAATTGCTGAAACAGACAAAGGAATTAGATTCAGGTCTGCCACAACTGCCACCTTTACCGCCTGGGTTTGAGGTGCCTATTCCTGATTTGGAGCCGCCAATTTTTGAGTTGACAAAAGCTGCGGAAAAGTCTGATGAAGATACAAAGATTAGTTTGACACAGCAGGAGTCAGGAGAAAACTAGAAAGTGTGGGAGGTATTTCTTATTTACCTAGACTTTAGCTAAAATCTCAAAACTCTTGTACAACAGATGAATGAAAATTCAATTCTTGTTGAAAACTCGCTTTGTTGGGTGGAACTAAAATCAAACAACTGTTGTACAGCCTCCCTCCAAAGTGGAAATACTTCAAAACTCTTGTACAACTTTTTTGACAGTAAAAGAGTTAGTTCCAGCTTTAGCTAGAGATTAAGAAAAGTTGATGCAAGTTTATTAATAGCAAATCTCCGGGCAAAAATGATAATTTTTTCCCAGAGAAACACTCATCTACTAATTGATTTTAGTTAAAAAAAGAGATTACTAATTCTTATCTCTTTTTCAAGATTAACTTACCAGAAATTTTTTGAGGCAATATTTATCAAGCTTTTAACGAGACTCAGTTCCTTGATTAGGATCGCCCTCAATTTTTGCATTTTCATCTCCTGGTGCGTCAGGCGATGCACCAGGTCTGGTATCAGTTTTAGTACCCTGCCCAGTTTTGCGACTACTAGGTTCTAGTCTAGTTTGCTTCCCACCAGAAGCAGTTGGTGTTGCCTTCCTACCAGCAGATGACATATCAACTTCTGTCACCTCATCTATTCCAAAGTTATTGGTATTAACTCCAGCATAATTTACTTTCTGAAAACGAACAATTACAGGATATTTAATACCACTCTTGTCTACAGATGCAACAGTTCCTACATCTTGATACCAATAAGATTCTTTTCTGAGAATCCTAACTTGGGAGCCACGTTGAACCATGATTAATTTCCTTTTGTTAAATTATATAGATGCTTGCTATCTTCATTAGCAGTTTAATCAAGTTTATTATGTTTAGCATCGTTTAATTTGGTACTTATAAATATCTATCATCAGAAAGAGATTTAGTTTAAAAATATTAATTGTTGACTGTCTCAAGATAGATTTATTTCTAGAACTAACTAACTAACTAACTAACTAACTAATTATAAATACAACTATAGCGGTTTTGATGAATATAGACCACAATTATCAGTTCTGTGACTCGTCAAATTTCACCCATACTTAGTACTATTTCTGTGGTTTACCTTTATGAAAATCCCAAGGCGTTAGCCAAAGTTGATATAGGGTACTTGTGTAAATCCTGTTGGTATAAAACATTCACTATAGCTATTTAACAATAGGCAGCATTTAATTTGATTGGCGAAGCTGAATAATATCAGCTTGGTTAATTGTTAATGAATTCTCAGGATTAGTAATTTCTCCCATAAACAAAATACTACCAGACTCATTATCTATAATCGCAAAAAAGAAAGGTCGATTAACGATCATATTAACATTTGTTATCAGTGCAGACATACTTCTCATACTTATTATACTGGTAACTGCTGCGGCTTCAGTTCCTGTTTCATTCACTTCTACACCTGATTCCTGTAGGGGCGAATGGCCATTCGCCCCTACCAGTAAAATATTACAACTAAAATAGGATTGCTATAATTTTGTATTATTGTTCTGGATTAGTAATTTCTCCCATAAACAAAATACTGCCAGAATCATTATCCCTAATGGCAAAAAAGAAAGGACGATTCACTAACATATCAACTGATATTTCCACACTTCTTATACCCATAGTTACACTCGTAGTAGCTCCAGCTTCAGTTCCTTCTTCATTTACTTCCACAAATGTTTTATGTTTCACCTCATCAATATATAACTCTGGCGGAGTTGGGCGCATTCCAGAAAAATCTGCTGCCCTTTTGTCAAAAGCTATCTCCATTCCTAAAGATTTCAGTACATCATTAAGGGTAAGTTCATATTCAGCTGTAAACTTAGGTAAACCTAAATTGACTTTATAATAGTCAAACTCTAGCATCCAGTTTTCCCAATTTTTCTCATTTAAAACTTGATAAAATCCTTCTAAACCAACCTCTTCTCTAGGCAGAAATATATACATACTTACACGACCTTCTCCATAGGGCAAACTAACTCCTTGGAAATTCTCATCTTCGTAATATAAACATCTACTAGACTGGAACATGATCGGATGTTGTTTTTGAGTTCCATCAGCCATAGTAAAAGGTTGTTGCTTAGTATCTGATTCAGAAAATTTTTGCTCCCAATTTCCTTTAAAATAAATCGCATTCAACAATACCATGACTGAATCAGGCTCTAACTGTTCAATGATTTTATCAATTTTTCCATTAGTATTTTCATTGACCCAATTATTAATAATTGTTGGTGCTTGGGGGTGATCAAAGTCAACTTCGCTCACTTTACTATCATAAAAATTTTGATTACTTTGAATAAAATCTGGTTTAAAAGATACACCTTCTTTCATCCAAATTGAGTTAGCAATATCTAATTTCACCTCTGGGTTGAGACTGTCTAATAACATCCCCAACTGTTTATTTGCTTGATTAACTTCCTCTAAACTCATTCCCTGAAAATTTAGAGTTTTTGCCATTGCATCTTTAGTTTTACCTTCAGCGCCATTGTAGGTCATAGAAAGAGCGATCGCGATACTACTCGGCGAGATAAAAATATTTTTATCTGCTTCTGATTTGAGAATTTCAGAAAATAATTGAAACGCAAATCTATTATTAGCAGATACTAACTTCATACTGATGTCCATATTTTCTGTTTGGGTTAACACATACTTCATCTGATTGTGATAATTATCAGTAGAAAATTTGGTAGTTTTTAACTGGGTTGCAACTCCAGGTATATTATAGACTCCAACCATGAAAGCTAAAGCGTTTGCGGTAATGATTGGGAATAATATCCTTCTTAGAGACATTTTGGCAGAAATAGCATAACATTTACTTACAAGTTCTCGTAACATTCTTTGACCTCACAGGAGTCAATAATTAACCATGACAACTGAGCTAATTTTTAACAGCGCTAATATCTTTGTATTACCATTCTGGGCATTAATCATATTTTTGCCCAACTGGAAAATTACTCGCAAAGTTATGGAATCTTTTATTCCTTTTGTTTTATTAGCCGCCTTATATCTTTACTTACTAATTAGTAGCATTACCCCTGAATCTGCAGCTGCCTTATCCAATCCTACTCTATCAGACATTGCCAAATTATTTGGGGAAGAATCAGGAGCTGCAGTGGGATGGATTCATTTTTTAGTTATGGATTTATTTATCGGTCGTTGGATTTATTGGGAAGGACAACGCACAGGTGTTTGGACTGTCCACTCAATAATTCTTTGCTTATTTGCCGGACCTTTTGGCTTATTATCTCACATTATAACTTATTGGATAACTGGAAAATTCTTCCGTAATTCTACAGAAGATACAACTTCAAGCTCCACTTTAGAACAAGCATAAATTTTTCGGGTGTCTATTATTAGTTATCAGGTATCAGTCATCAATTAAGAGTTAATGTTTTTATAGTTTGGTTGAAAATCCCCACTCACTATATTTTGAAAATTATTAGTGCGCGGATTTTAGCGGATTTGAATCCCCCACTGCTATGGCTGTTAACTTTTAACTTTTAACTTTTAACTTTTTCCAGCACCCGACCAATACTTCTTAATTAAAATTAAGTCATTTCTCAGACACCACTAATATTACTATAGTTAAATAAATCATTAGATACAGCCTAATATCAAGTAACATTAATTAACCGCAACGTAGGGACATTGCATACAACCTCCCTACGAGGTTGGGGAAAGATTCTTTATTACAGTTGTTTAATGAGACATGATATAACTCAAGTATCATCTGAAAAAAGAAAAATATTAACTATCATATTTTCCATAAATCAGAAAAAAAAATTTGAAAAATTCATCTAAATTTCTAAAAATAAGTTAGGTACTAGATAACAGATATAAAACAACTTATTGCCAAATTAAGATTGCCAAATTAAGACTTTATTCTTGACAACGTAAAACCTAAAACCTACTTTAAAATACGAGGTAAAATGATGCCAGTTCAATATGATATTGTAATTATCGGTGGTGGCTCCGGAGGTCTAGTAGTAGCTGCTGCGGCAGCCCAACTCAAAGCAAAAGTAGCATTAATAGAACGCGACCGCCTCGGTGGTGACTGTCTCTGGTTTGGTTGCGTTCCTAGTAAATCCCTAATCCACGCCTCCCGCATCGCATATCAAGTTAAAAATGCAGCAAAATTTGGCATTCATACCCACCCACCAGAAATCGAATTCTCTAAAGCAATAGGTCACGTTAAACAAGTAATAGCTAATATTCAACCCCACGACTCGCCAGAAAGATTTAGAAATTTAGGGGTAGAAGTTATCTTTGGAGAAGGTAAATTTATAGATGATAAAACCTTTGAAGTTGATGGTAAAAAACTAACAGCAAGAGCATTTGTAATTGCCACAGGTTCGCGACCAGCAATTCCACCTGTAGAGGGATTAAAATCTGCAGGTTTCCTCACCAATGAACAAGTATTTTCTCTCCAAGAATGTCCGAATTCTTTAGCAATAATTGGTGCTGGTCCAATCGGTTGTGAGTTAGGTCAAGCATTTTCTCGCCTTGGTAGTGAAGTGACAATTATCTCTAGTAAAAGTCAAATTTTACCGAAGGAAGACCCAGAAGCAGCTCAAGTTGTACAGGAACAATTTGTGTCAGAAGGTATTAATATTTTGAGTGAAGCAAGAGCAGAAAAGGTAGAAATTGTAGATGGGAAAAAGCAATTAACAGCAGGTGGGAAAACTATTAGTGTTGATGAGATTTTAGTATCTGCTGGGAGAATGCCAAATGTAGAATCTTTGAATTTAGAAGCTGCCGGGGTAGAAGTAGGAAAAAAAGGAATTGTTGTTAATGATAAGTTGCAGACTACTAATTCTAAAATTTATGCCTGTGGGGATGTAATTGGTGGTTATCAGTTTACTCATGTGGCTGGTTATGAGGCGGTTGTTGTGTTAACAAATGCCTTATTTTTTCCCATTAGTAAAGCTAATTATCGAGTCATTCCTTGGGCAACTTTTACTGACCCAGAATTGGCAAGAGTTGGGTTGACTGAGAAGCAAGCAAAGGAACGTTATGGGGATAATATTTATGTGTTGAAGCAAGATTTTGCTAATGTTGACCGCGCTCAAGCTGAGGCAGCAACTAATGGATTTGGGAAGATTATTACTCAAGGTAATGGGCAGATTTTAGGAGCGCATATAGTGGGTTCTTCTGCTGGTGAGTTAATTCATGAAGTTGTGTTGGCAATGTCGAATAAGTTGCCTGTTTCGGCTTTGACGGGAATTCATATTTATCCGACTTTATCGGAGGTTAATAGTAAAGCTGGCTTGTTGTTGAAAAAACGGAAATATGCTGAAAGTTTATGGCAGCAAAATTTGTTGGAGAAATTTTTTAATTGGCGACGTTGAATCAGGTTTTAGGTTTTAGGTTTTAGGTTTAATTAAATAGGGTTTGATTCCCCAACTAACTAATTGTAGACACCCTGTAGACGGTGGGGTTAATAATCTAATGGCTGGCAGACAAGGATTAGCAGAGGCGAGAAAAATATCCTGGTCTGCCTTCTACCTTCCAGTCGAATGCTGATAAATATGACTATTTTGGGGTTGATTAAATTGTGAATAGGGGGGTTTATTTTTTAGTAATAAATCAGCCTAACAAAACACGAAAGACAGTTGATTTTATATCAAGTCTGGAAATTATATGAAATATTAAAAAGAATGCTACGCAAGATTCCATATAGCCCCCCGTTCAACAAAGCACAGCATCTTCTTTCTGCCTTCCCCCTTTTCCAGCGGTCTCCCCCCTTACTAAGTGGGGGTAATATCAAGTCGCATTAAACAACTAGAATAAACTTCGATCCCCCCTTGTTCCCCCCTTAAGAAGGAGGGTTAGGGGGGATCGAAGTACAAAATTTTTATCTTTTCTGTAGCGGGTTTAATACCCCACCGTCAACTGGAGTGCTTAAAATTGTTTAGGGTTAGAATCCCTATGCAATTTTCACATCACGCCTTCTGCCTTCTTCAATACAGGTAATTAAGGTGACATGATATAAGGGGGGATCTGGGGACGGGAGGGGGATCAAAAAGGAGAGATATGTAGCAAACATTTTAGTATTTCATATTATTTATAATTCTTTTTTACTGATAACTGAAATGACCTTGCAACTTGACTTCAAACCTGATTATATCCTGCGTTTTCCACCTTTTAAAGCGTAATTTTCTCCTTTATCCCTACTCTTGACTAGGTGACTCGGTGACTCCTCCCTAATTATTTATAACTTTTCAACCCGACATGATATTAGATCCTATTTTAAGTCTAATTCTGAATGCTAAGTATCTCTAATACTGATAAAACCCTACAAATTAATTATCTTATGGATTAAGCGTTGGCTCCTCAAAAGATAGTTAAAGTAGTCATTTGATTATTTTCAGATATCTATTAGACATAGCTATGAAAAAGAATGTAGAGATGTTCCATGGAACATCTCTACAAGGGTATGAGAACAAGGATATTTAATTTCCACGCCTATGTCTATTGATAGGGGGTTGATGAATTGTAAGTCTTGTAGAAAAGCCGACTCATCTCCCCGAACCAATCTCACCCTTGATGAAGTCGGCAGAATTAATGTTAGGAAAAATGCCTTTATTGCTCTCTCTATTCAGCCTGGCAATGGCATAATTTTTTTTATCGCAGTACGTTTTTTTATTAAGACATAAATTTGAGTTGAAAGAAAATAGGGAACAGAGAGATATGCTAACCTTAATCCATAGGGCTATAATACTTATCATCTATTAATCCCTATAGATTTTTTACCCTAAAAAATCTCCGTGTATCAGTGCCTAAAGCTCTATCTTGCTAATTTGTGTCTTAGTTAACTTTTTTATTATCGTTAGGCTCCAAAGATGGTAAATTATAGGTGTATAAGACATGAGCAAGTAATTGAATTATTAACCCCACCATCACCTGGGGTCTCTACAATTGGATGGAGTTACTCCCCATCCAACTCAACCTAAAACCTACTACCTAAAACCTTCTTCATTCACAGTCTTCTTGATATCCAAAACCAATTCATATCCCAAATAACTAATAACTATAACCAAACAAATAGGAGCTAATAAATAGCCAAAATTAGCATAAAAAGTTAGAGCAGAGCGCTTTTCAATTTTTCCGGAAATAGTACCTGTTAAACCAACATCTAAACTTGCTTGAATTTCCCCATAAGGATTAATAATTTGAGAAATTCCCGAACTAGTAGCCCTGATTACCCAACGTCGATGTTCAATAGCACGAGCAGGTGCCATTGCTGAGTGTTGAAGATGTTGTATTTCTGACCATTCCATAGCGTCGTAAGTAGGAACTGCTAATATTTCTGCACCGTTACGAACTAGGTTGAGAAAAACATTAGAAAAATCCATGTCATAACAAATAGCAATGCCAATTTTTCCGATTTCTGTGTCAAAAACTGGAAAGTTTTTTCCTGGTATTCCATCATCCATAAATTGCACGGGATTATTTTTGTGGTAGCTGCCAATTTTTTCGCCAGTGGGTGATAAAAGTAAAGCAGTATTATAGAATTTTTGTGGAGCATCTGGAACTTTTTCTTGAGCGCCTACAATTAAATATGCTTGAGTATCAATGGCAATTTGGGATAATTTCTTGAATAGTTTTGTACCCGCATCGACATATTCAAATAGTGAATATTCTGGCCAGACTATTAATTTTACTTTTCCTGATAGTTGCTCAGATAATTGTTGATTTTCTCTCAAAATACTGGCTTCTGTTTGAATTGCACCGACGGGAATTTTTCCAATAGTTTGAGTGGGAATTTGAGCCAAACCCCAAGTATGAATAATTCCAACTATTACTATAGATAAGACTACTGGAAGTAAGCGTTTTTTGAGTTGAGTTTGACTGAGAAATAGATAACAAATACAACAATTAACTGCTATGACTAAAGCAGAAATTCCATAAACTCCTAAGACGGAACTAAATTGTAAGAAAGCTAGATTTTTTGCTTGGGAAAAGCCAGGAGTTATCCAAGCAAATTTGAGAAACCAACATTCAGAACGAAAATATTCTATGCCTATCCAAATAAATGGGGCAGTTATAAGGGCTATCCCTAATCCCCATTTACGTTTAATTAAGAATAAGGTAAATGTAAAAATAGCAGGAAATAAAGCCAATATTGCCCACAAAATAATTGTAAACCAGGGAAATATATTCCACATCCAGCGTAATGTAGAACTATAAACTAAACAGCCAAACACAAATCCGACTGTTCTAGCTTGCCAAGAATTTTTAGCTGTTAAAGTGGCAAATAATAAAGGTGTAAAAGCTATAAATGCTAAAGGGTAAATATTATCAGGCGGAAAACAAAAGGCAAATAATCCCGCAGATATTATTGGTGCTGCTATTTGTACTAACCATTGTGGCAAATTCATTCTTTCCGAGTTAGATGCAATGGAATTTACCGTAGGTTTATTAGTCATATATTTCTGCAAATAGTTGAACTCTACAAATCAAGCTTCATCAAATCTATTTAGTGGGTGGCAAATTCATTATCTTTGAGTTAGATGCAATGGAATTTACCGTAGATTTATTCATCATATATTTCTGTAAATCGTTGAACTCTACAAATCAAGCTTCATCAAATCTACTTAATGGGTGGCAAATTCATTATCTTTGAGTTAGATGCAATGGAATTTACCGTAGATTTATTAGTCATAATATTTCTGTAAATAGTTGAACTCTACTAACTAAGCTTCATCAAATCTACTTAGTGGTGTGTCAAGGTAGTTTTGAGGGGTAGCCAATCCAAAAAAGCATTACCTAAAAATCAAACGTTACAAAAATCTATCCATCATTTCAAAGTTGACAAACTACTAGTTTTAAAAAGTAATTATATAAATAAACTAGTTAAAAAAATCAATCAGTCTGAGAGGCTTGGTTAGATTTCCCAATTTCAAATAGAGGAAGAAAGAGACAAATATTTTATTCTCTCCTACTCCCTGACTGCCTTACTTAAAAATCTAAGTAACTACATAAAATTAATTGTATATTTGATGGTCAGGTTAAAGAGTCAGAAAAAATCATTTTTAGAGCTACTGCTGAAGTATATAAATATATTTTTCTTCCCCGCTCCGGTGCTCTGGTCTCCCTATTCCCTTCTGACAAATGTTAAATTAATTTTGCACAGATATAGCAGTCGCTATTACTATTAGACATCTGGTGAAAAAGATATAGACTTTTTGCGCATAGTAGGCAACAGGGAATAAATTTTTAGGAAAAAAGTACGAAAAATGATGCGCGGGAAGCGACTTTTACAACTCTAGCTTATGTTAAATAAAGGGCAAGTTTATTTTCTGGAGATGTCTATTAGGAAATTCTCGCTCCTCTCAAATTTAGTCACAGCAAGAATGTAACTTCTGACTTCTGTACGTCGCCAATCCGACGGCTCCCCTATCTAACTTCTGAGTTTAACTATATCTACTCCCCACTAATATGAATTACTAATTCTCGATGATGACTACGTTGCCGATGTTCCCAAACATAAATTCCTTGCCAAGTACCTAATACTAGCCTGCCGTTATTAATAGGAATTTGTTCAGAAGTATGAGTTAAAACACTGCGAATATGAGCTGGCATATCATCAGGCCCTTCCGCACTATGAACATAATGATAACCTTCTGGTACTAACTTAGAAAGAAAGTTTTCTAAATCAACTAATACATCTGGGTCGGCATTTTCTTGGATTACCAAACTAGCGGAAGTATGCCGTAAAAACAGATTGCATAAACCTGTTTTAACTCCTGATTTTGCTACAGCTTCCTGTATCTTGGAGGTGATTTTTGATAGGGACTTGCCAGAGGTGTTTATTTGCAGTAATTGTTGATAGTGAGTCATGTTATTTTAGTTGGATATATCTTGATTAAGATTGATATTTGTTGTGCCCTGATTATTCAACATTAAATGGTGAATCACAGGAATTTCAATTCCTTCTTCCTCGAAAGCTTGTTTAATCATTGTACTTAAAAGTCTCTTCATATCAATGTGTCTTCCTGGTTTAACTTCGGTAGTTATATGGATTAACATTTGATACTCATTAAATTCTTCTATGCCATCTACTACTGTTGCTTTCATTATTTCTTCTGGATGATTTTCTTGTAGCTTCTTTCCTACTTTTTCTATAATTTCATAGATGTGATTAATATTAACGTGATAAGGAATTTTTATCGTGACAACTGAATTACTATGGTGTGAGTGATTAACTACATCCTTAACATCACGATTATGGATAATGTGATGTTTATCTTCATAATTAATCCGAGTTGTTCTTAATTCTATTCCTGTGACAAAGCCATAAACATCATTTATCTCTACAAAGTCTCCTACTAAGTAGTAGTTTTCAAACAAAATAAAGAAACCAGCAACTACGTCTTCAATCAGACTTTTAGCCCCCATTCCGACTGCTAAACCCAAAATACCTACACCTGCTAAAATCGGAGTTGGGTCAATCTTGATAGTATAAAGAATAGCGATGCCTGTACCAAAGTAAATAAAGTATTTGAGAAAGCTTTGAAATAAAGGCATAAATGTCTGATTTCTCTGTTTAGATAAATTATTAGAATCATTGTCACGAAGTAGTATTTCTTCTAGAAAAAGTTTAGCAATTTCTTCAACAACACGACTGATAAATATAATTCCAATTATTTGAATAAATAGGGGTCCATATATAGCTAGTTTGGCGACAAAAGCAACTTGCTGAATTACTAAAGAGGCTGTAATTATATAAATTGCATATTCAATACATCTCTTTGTTAAAGGAATTAAATGACTCAGGCGATCGTAGAGACGCAAGATATTTTTTCGATCGGAATATTTATTGCTCAAGCCAGCCAAAGTATCAATAATAGCTGTACTCGCCTTAATAAAGAGCAATCCTAGAGTAATAATCATATAAATCCGCAAACTTATATACAAATATTGAATAATTACTGCTGGTAGTTGCATAAATTGGGCAGATAATGTAACAGAAAGCAGCCAGAGAATGTTATTAAAGTTGCCTTTGAAAAACTTAAAGAAACTTTCGATACTTTCATCATTAGCAGTAAGTCTTTCAAAATTTTTTGCCTGCTCTTTCAACCAGCGTATAAATTTATTTATGTATTGGATAATCCAGTTAGTGATTATGAGTAAGCTTAAACTTTTGACCGCTCCAATTCCTATTTCTTGCCAGTAATCTGAGGAAAGGTTTTGAATCATGGAGCGTTTATATTCTATTAAGTCTTCTCCTTGATAAATTAGCCATCCGTTGAATCCTGCCACTAACAAACAGAATAGTAAGCAACTTATAGTTAGTAATATCTGAAAATTTTGGTAGATAACTTGAATATCTTTTTCTTTTGTTTTAATTGATGAAATTTTAATTAACTGTTTATAGAGCCTACTGACAAAAAAGCTAATTGCCACAAAGAGACATACTATGAATCCGATTTCAATGCCGATTACAATGATGTTGTTCATGTCAAATTTAGGAATAATACTTGTTTACATTGATAAATTGTCTAGTAATTACATAATTTACATTTATGATTGTAAATATTCTACAACAGCTTTAGCGATCGCTTCACTGCCATTCTTATCTAATGTTTCAGATTTACGGGGTGGTTGTAGAGGTTGTCTGAGAAATTTCCAATCACTCTCAAAAAATTCAGATGGTGGCAAAATCTGATGATAACTATAATCTTGAATCCCTTCTAATAATAATTTCGACTCGGCAAAACCTTCTCTGATTAATGAAACAACAGGTGTCTCTAACCTTAAGGCTTCAGCAAATGTACTATATCCTGGTTTAGAAATAATTCTGCCACATATTGGCATGAAATCTACAGGGCGAATATTTAGGAATTTTGTGTTATTTTTATCTAATTTATTTCTGACATTTATTAGGTTAGGAAATTCGGGAGCATTACCATCAAATGTAATAAATTGCCAGTCAGGAAAATGCGAGATATTTTGATAAGGAATTTGGGCTAAACCTAAACCTCCAAATGTCAATAATACTGTTTTTTCCTTATCTGTATGAATACTAAACTTGGCTTTAATTTCTTCTGGTTGATAATTAGGAATTCCCCCAGTTAAACCCACATCTGTAATCTGAGGAAAAGCACTCATAGATTCATTAAGTGGAAGCCTAAATAAACGGTCACACTGCCCAAAACATTCACTAATCCAATCAGCAATTTCCACAAATTCATCACCCCACGGACGATAAATAAAATCCCAACCAAAATTACTTAACATCCAACCAGGAATATTAGCAGCTTTAGCAATTTTGGCAGCAAGTGGCGGAATATCTGCTAATAATAAATCAACCCTATTTTGCTTAATAAAATCTACTTCTCCAGCAATAATTGACCGTTCTTTGCTACGAATTTGCTGTAATTTTTCCAGGGTTGCTTGTTTATCCATTGTGATACTGTCTGATTGAATAACTCCCACATCGAAAGCACGAGGACGATGAATAAAATCCCCAGAAATATAAGATTCTAACAACCAACGGGGAGCAGTTGTCACCATAATTAATAGTACGTCTGGACACATTTTTTGTACGAGATTCGCAACTGATGAGATTCGCACAGCATGACCAAATCCATGATTAGTAATGGCAACATATAAAGTAGGTCGAGACATCGCAGTTATTTCCTAGTTAAAGACTCATCATATTCTATAGCAATCTTCACATTTTCGATATTCCGCTCATTTTGATAGAGTGATTATCTAGGAAAAATATAGTAAAATTTAATTCTTTAATGTTGATTACCTGTACTGAAAATACAGGGCTATTTTATTCTAAACTGTGCCATGTTATGCATTTACGAAAATAGGTTATTAATAGCTCCCGACAATTTATATTTCGCTATCTGAAAGTAAGTAAATTCATTGCTAAAATCTAGAATGAAATGACCCTGACTGAAAATAGAAGCTCTTTACGATTAATGCTAATTACCTAATTATTCCAGTAGTAATCAAGTCTAAGATTCATTTAACCTCTGGATTATCCTGAAAATTTTTTCAGTTCTTAGTCAGGTCTTTCTGGGGAATTTAGTAATTTAATTTAATTAAGTTGTTTATTTTTGGTGTAGGTGCTAGGTAGAAGCAGAACTAAATATACCTAAATTTATCACAACCTATTTATTAGTAAGTAGGTAGGCATAAATAAACGCATAATGTGGGCAATGCGTGCAGGAAGCTAAAATTTTTATACAAAGACACTTATAAAACCCATTTTATATCTATATAATTACCATAGTTAAGTCTTCTAGCACATCAATTTTGAGGAAAAATCTGCGTATTTTGTGGAATTTTTCAGCTCTTACCTCTTACCTCTTACCTCTTACCTCTTCCCTCTTATCTCCTGTCTCCTGTCTCCTGTCTTCTGACTCCTAATTAAAAAAACGCTCTTCATTGACAAAGATACGTTTAGGGGTTCTATAGGCATTGCCAACCCTACAACTAAATATACCTAAATTTATCACAACTTATTTATTAGTAGTTCTGTTACAATACCTAAAAATTAGATATTTTAAACTATGCAGAATCAATTTTATTGTCCTGTATGTTTTGCTGAAGTTGTTGAGCAAGTTAAAAATTGTCCTATTTGTCATACTAATTTTGAGCAATGGAAACAGAAGTATACAGATTTAGAACAAATTATTCATAGTCTGAAGCACCCAAATTCTCAAGTCCGTCAGAATTCGATCAAAAAGTTAGCAAATCAACAAAATCCAAAAGTAGCTATTGCTTTAGCTGAGTGTGCTTTAGCTTATCCTGATGATATTTGGCAAAACTGTGAAATTATCAAAGCTTTGAGAAAAATTTTACCCTCAACGGAAAAAGAAACAGCATTCAAAATGTTGTTAACTCATCCAGTCAAAATTATTAGAGAAGCTGCAGAAAAATCAGAAAAAGTTGATAATAAAAATCTCATAAAAACCATAAAATTATCCGACCTCAATCCCCAAAATCCTGCAATAATTAAACATATTGAAGTTGGCACTTATGGTAAAGGATTAGTTAAGCGTCTCACAGCCATGGGAGTTGTAGTAGAAAAACCAATAATAGTATTGCGAAAAAGTTGGTTTAGCGGACCAATTCATCTGAGAGTAGGTGCAAATACAGAATTAGCAATTAGGAGAGAAGAAGCCAAAACAGTTATGGTTAAACCATTAATTTAAGGTAATTAAAAATATTCAGATATTAAACTGTATAATTATCTAAGTATTTTCAAAAAAATATAGTAATCACACAGGGTAAACGCATCCAAATTGGCCGATCGGGCATCCTTATTTTTAGGGTTTGTATTCATAACCGTCAGCCTTGTGAATCGTTCTTAGGTATTTGGGGTGTACATCAAACCTCTGGTTTGGTAACTGCAAAACGAAACTTGGTCTAAATCGAATAGCAATTCGACCTGTGTAGTTTCCTGCAAACTTACCTTTAGTGACACTTGCTCTTACGATGTCACCAGTCTCAAACCCCTGAAAAAATTTACTTTTTGGGGCATGGGCTTTTGGGAAGCCGTATTTGTCCGGTCGGCAACGCTGCCTAGTTCCGTGTCCTTTTGCTGCTATCAACAGGGGCTTGGTTGCCCGAATCAATGGTCGTTCTGGAGTCGATGCTCCGACACAAGCTGCATCCGTCCAGTGGGTCTTTTCGATTCCTCTGGTTTGACGGTTAAACTTTGTCCTACCACCAGAACCAACTTCTACAGGCAAGCCTGTTGCTTGAAGTCTTCGGTACAATTCCCATCGGGTAGTATTAACTGCTGCTGCATCTTTAAGAGTTTTTTTGGCTTGAGACAGTATCTTAGACAGCAAGCCTGGTTTCTTCTTGAGAAACTCTTCAACGGGTTTATTCCCTTTAGCTTCGTTACATTTTCGGCAGGCTAACGCTAGGTTACTAACACGATTACTACCTCCCTTTGATTTGGCGAGAATATGCTCAATTTCTAGTGGGATCTTCTCAGCGCTACAATAAGCACATTTTCTCCTCCATTTGGTGAGCAGGTACTCCTTGACTTCAAAGCCAAATAACTCACCCCTTTGATACTCAACGCCGCTGACTTCTGGGTTCTGAATTCGTTGCAGGTCGAATCTAACTAACTCTTGAGAAATAGCTGTAATCGGACAGAGTTTTCTGATTCGTCTGACCCAAGTCTCAATGTTGGCTATCCGACTCTCAAGAGAAGGGGGCAACCATCCTTTTTGACGAGTGCGATTGAGAAAACGAGGTTTACGGTAACGGGTTTTGCGGTTGCGCCTACCTCTTCTTAATGCCCTTCTAGACTCTAGGGCATTTTTAATTTGCTGCCCTCGATGAGAAATTTCTATGGCGTTTGTGACACGCCCAGTCTCTTCTTGAACAACCGCAATGCCTGTAACTTTACTGCCTGGGTCTATTTTGATTCGGTGGGGATGAACTGTAGATTTTTCTGCTGTTGTGTCTTGCAAAACAATCGTAAATGGGTATCTTTTGAATACTTTAGCCCTCCCTTTGTTCAGTAACTCTCTTGCCCTTGCCTGATGGCAGGGGTCAAGAGGTTTCAAATTTTTGTCTAGTACGAAAACTCGCATTACTTTGAGACTCTCATTACTGGTAAAGTTTGCCTCGACAATGTTATTTGAACTTGAATGATACAGCTCACTGGCTTCACTCATTACACCTGTTTAAAACTGTACGAAAGAGCTGAAAACTGGCACGCATTCTCAGGTTTCATGATTCAAATAACGTAGGTTTTTAAAACCTTAGTCTGGTCAAGTTGGAGCTTCTTACAAGCTCCCGCTATAGTTCGTAGAACTTAGCGGTGAGTTCTTGACGATACACTAACGATTATTGGTCAGAGGGTCTGGTCTAGAATGTCGCTTAGGTTGAGATGGGGTGGTGGCTCTTGCTCGATGACGCTCTGATATAAAGTGTTCTGGATCGATTCCATCAAAAGTAGGAGGCAACCAAACTCGGATGACGAGCAACATTCCTAAAACCAATAGAAAAACACAAGCAACTAAAACCTGAACCCAGGGAGTCTCTAAAACGCCACGCACAATAACTTCTCTGAGGACAGAAACAATTGATACTTCAACAGCAACTCCAATGGAAACTCGGTGCTCTTGTAAATAGATAATTAACAGACGAAATAATTCAACCAAAATTAACAGAAACAAAATATCTGATGTAACTGGTTCAAAATCTACAGGATGAATTAGCGATAGTGCCATCTCCCGTAATTGTAGGATCATAAAACTGAATAGTCCAATGCACAAGGAAATGATAATGAAATCTTGTACGGTTTCTAATAGTCGAATAACTCGACTACTATTTAACCAGCGATACCAGGGAAGAGATGGTGGTTGATTCATGTTCATAGATAATGCTTAATAACTTGGTAAGCTGATAAAATTAATATTTTTTCACTTCGATAAACAATAGTCAGAGATAGAAATAGACTTCTCCGGAAACTACAATTTAACAATGGTTTTTAAAGGATTTCAGATTAATTTATCTCAGATGTATATTGAATAAAGTGGTTCAAAAATTTTTTAAGGTATCAGTTCATTAACAGACAGTTTTGACTAAGTTCAACATACCAGTATCAAAATTAAAGGTTGTTGTCTTATAGCTTAACTATAAAATTTATAAATAGCAAGAGCAAATAAATATAAAAAATAGTTATCTAACATAATTTATACTTAACTCTCTTTAGGTCTATTCGAGTTAACGCCCAACCATAAGAAATATCGGAAATGCTTGACAAAGCCGTTTGGGTAGTTATCTCAGCTAGAGGCTTTGTTGCACAAAAGATGATTAGAAGGTAAAAATAGCAGAGGATGGCACATATCTATATATAAAATATGCTTATATAAACAGTTAGGAATGAAAATTTTATTGTTTCCAACAGTTACATGAAGTATACCATCAACAGATATATAGCAATCCTAAATGGGTTGTGGCAAAATTGTATACTGAAAAAGCTTTGGAAAATCGAATATTTGACAAGGGTGCAAAAAACTTAAATAGCCACTTAACTATTTTAAAAGAGCTGCAAAAATGATCAAATTTTCTGATGAAACTTTTGACTTGCAACCAAATATCTTCTACCGGATTTTGCTCCGGGGCATTCGGGGCAAATTTTGTACAATTTATCAACCATTCTTCTTCTAATAAATCTTGATTAATTGTTATCAAATATTCTCGCTATTCTTGAGAATTATGGTAATTTGCTCCATCCCCAAATATTGCCAATGTTTTTCCCCGCCTTCGCTGTTGCAAATATTTAATAAATTCAATGGTATTTTCAGTATTTCCACTTTGATACTCTTGAACAATAAATTTCTTTGTTTGATAGTCTAAGGCCCCATAATATGTCTGTCTTTCCTTTTCATTTTTAATTGGAATTTCTATTCTTTTATCTGTTTTTCCCCAAGCATAACCGCTCTAGATATCCCCATAGCAGATGACATTCGTCAATTCCGAAACACTGCTAATGGCAAAAATATTTAATTTAGCGATCGCTTTAACCTTACTTCTTAGCGTAGTTGGTTGTCAAACTTCTGAAATATCTACTTCAACTATTGCTAATAAATCACAACCCACTGTTAGTATTGATAGTTTTGGTAAGCTTAAAGTTAGAAGCAATCAAATTAGATTGCACGATTAACCAAACTTTTGAGATAATTAACCAGACAGGAAAAAAAGAAATTCCTGACAATAATAAATTGTTATTTTGGCAGAAACTATTTACCGTAGCAACACAAGATAATTCTATTTGAATACCGATCGATAAAAAAAAAACAGTAGGGGTAATTTCGTTCCGAATGCTCCGCAAACATGAATTACACCTACTACTATTTACAGCGGTTTTCATTTCGGTAGACCACAGTAGGGGCAAATGGGCATTTGCCCCTACTGGGTTTTAATTGTGACTATGTGGTTTATCAATCTGAAAAGCGCTGTAATCATTTCAATAGTCATCAAGCATTGACTGTTGAAGAAGCATCCCAAGCATTAGGTCAGCTTTTAGTGCCAGATAATCAGGTCATGGAAAGTCGGTGTTATACCGTTTCACAGACGTCAGAAGTTAGAAGTTAGAAGTCAGAAGTTAGATTTAAGATTACTAAAAACTTTAACAATATAATAGTTTCACGCAATTATTTAACATTTAAAGTTTGAAAATATTTGTGACATCCTTAAAGTGAATTGGTATTACTATGTCAAACCCCAGAATGCTCCAGAAGATATTGATTTTATGGTCATTGATGGTCGTATTGCTAGGGTTGATGTGACTAACAGTTAGGTGACAACTGAGCGGGGTGCAAAAGTAGAAGATACCGAAGCAAAAATTAAAACTCTCTACCCAGATATAAAAGTTTCTCCTGCTAAATATAATCTCAATGGCAAATATTTAACCGTTGTGCCAAAAGTTCGGGATAATATTAACTATCGTTTGATATTTGAAACAGACGGCGATCGCGTGATTCTTTTCCAGTCTGGAAGGTTGCCAGAAGTGGAGTTGGTAGAAGGTTGTGCATAGGAAAATCCTATTTTTATATCAATTAGTTTAATAATCAATGTAAAAATAAGTGGTACAAATTTTATCTGAGATAAATTGCGAAATCTAATTTATCGAAAAAAATTAGGTTATTTTTACACAAGTTATAATCAGTTAAAAATATGAATCATCAAACTTTTATTCCGGCCTCATTATTCACACTTTCCACACTTACTATTTTTCTGAACGTTGATTTTGCCGATGTAAAAGTGGATGAAATCCCCAGTCATAAAAGTTATGTTTGTAGCAGTTTTAATCTTGTTTTTATCACGCAAAAGCTGAGTAAAACTTATGTAAGTGAAAGACTTAATTTTCAAATAAGTTATCCACAAAGCTATGTAGTTGATAACTCATTTGAAAATCAGTATCCTGACGAAGGCTATATCTATCTTTATACAAAAGCTGATTACCCTGCAATCCAAGAAGGAAAATTGTTGGAAAGGGTATCAAATATTGGTATTTATGTATATAAAAATTCTCAAGGTTTTTCACCACTGAATTGGGTTGAGCAGAATGAAGCAAAATCTAACTTCAAAATAAAAACTGACGATTATAAAGAATTACAGTTTGTCGGACAATCTGCGATGTCTTACACTTGGTGTGGCTTGACCTGTGCTGATAATATTATTTTCACTAGCCAAAATACTAAATTTATATTCATATTTTCAGTATTTTATGATAACCAATCCGAGAGTATAAGGCAAGATTTTATGAAAATTATTGCCTCTTTCCAATTTTCTCAATAAGTGGTTTATACTAATTTTATGTTGGGCTACACAGAATTATGAAATGTACTAATTTATCCGTCTTTATCTGCATTTAATTATTCTTGAAGTCTTATTCTATGCAGCTTCATTCTAATTTGGTATTACATATAATATAGCGTTTCCCAAGTTACTGAGGTACAGTTGTTTTTCTGATTTTCTACTCCCTACTCCCTACTCCCTACTCCCTACTCCCTACTCCCTACTCCCTAAAATCTATAATTTTGTACCTCACGCTTTTTGGAAATTGCTATAGAATAATAATCATAAATCTCATCAAATTAGAGTCAAAAATATACCAATGACTAGCTATAAATCAGAAGCCAAAACTATAAACTACAAACCAGGCCAAAACATCCTAGTATTAGGTGCGACAGGTGGAGTCGGGCAAATAGTAGTCGCCAAATTAATCGAACAAAATTATCAAATAATTGCCATAGTTAGAGATACTGAAAAAGCCAAAAAATTATTTGGTAACTCGGAAAATATAGAGATTTTTCAAGGTGATGCTCGCGAACAAAAATCTCTGGAAAAATCTCTAGCAAATAAACAAATAGATGCCACTATTTCCTGTCTCGGAACTACAGCTTTTCCCTCCACAAGATGGTTTGGTGGAAACAATCCTAAAAATACCGATTATCTAGGCAATAAAAATCCAATAAATGTCATGCCATCCGACTTAAAACGGTTTGTTTTAGTTTCCTCCCAAGGCGTAGAAAATTCAGATAAATTTCCCTACAAAATCCTCAATTTATTCGGAGTTTTAGATGAGAAACTCAAGGCAGAAAATCTGTTAAAAAGTTCAGGTTTACCCTATACAATTATTAGACCAGGAAGACTAACAGACGGCCCCTATACTTCCTATGATTTGAATACATTAATTCAAGCAACAAGTGGAAATCGCCAAAAAATTATTATCGGTCAAGGAGATAAATTGAGTGGTGAAACTAGCAGAATTACAGTTGCCGAAGCCTGTATAGAAGCTATCAAATTAGATTGCACCATTAACCCAACTTTTGAGATAATTAATCAGTCAGGAAAAAACGAAATTCCTGACAATGATAGATTGTTATTTTGGCAGAAACTATTTACAGCCGCAGTAGAAGATAATTCTGTTTGAATACTTATCCACCAAAAAACCGTAGGGGTAATTTCCTCCAGAATGCTCTGCAAACATCAATTACTCCTACTATTTAATCATTTCAATAGTCATCAAGCATAGCATTACTTTTTCAAAATAGTATAAGTAGGTGGGCATAATTAAAGATCGAGCAGTTGTAGGGTGGGCAGTGCCTATAAGTGTCTTTGTATAAAGAAAGGTTTTAGCTTTATTTTGCATTGCCAATATTATGCGTTTATTTATGCCTACCTACTTAACCATTTCTTTTAGACGTTTCTACAGAAGTTTTTTGTCTATTAGCAGCTATTTTAGTTTCTTGTTTATAAACCTAATGCTTAATTTTTAGTCAAAGAGACATCAAAATAAAGTAGTTAGATCAAATCCGGTAGCATCGGTATAAAATCTTTTGAAGGTAGTAGTCAGGAAGGAAAACAGTTATAAAGATTTGGAAATGGTGAAGATGGAGAATATTTTTATACCTAATTAAACGGATTTAATATTAAGGGATGGGAATAATTTTAGACAGGAATTTTTACCCAAAATACCTCTGTGAAAAAGATATAGATTTTTTGCAGGAGTAGGCAACAGCTCCGTCAGGCAACAGGTAAGATATTTTTACGCGCGAAGGCACGAAAAAGGATTTTTTAGGGTGATTTTTTCTTTCCTTAGCTGATATAATTAAAAGGTTTATTTATTTTCCACGAGATGTCTAGATAATTTTCGCGAAATCTCTCAAGACTTATTCCTCTGACAAAGGCAATTAGCTAATGGCTGATAGGTGACACCTAAATGCTTACGAATAGAGAAGTCACCGAGTCAGAATCAGAGGTTTTTTGATGATTAATTAAATGTACTTAATATTATATTATTTACAAAAAAAACTACCACCAAAAACCTACCACCAAAAACCTAAAACCTACAACTTCAATACTTGATACTGCACCCCAGTTTCAAAAATTCTTACCCCACCACCCTCAGCAATAGTTTGCTTCAAAGCTTGGGAATTACTAACAGTTACTCCTGCCAAATAATTAATGCCAAAATGCTTTAAATCTTCCAACCAAGGCATTGTTGGCCCCATCAATACCAACTGAGAATCTTTCGCCAACTCAGCCAACCGGGGAAAAGTTTTATTAGTAATAGAAGTCGCCGTCAAAAACACCCATTCCGCCTCTGGCAACAAATACTCCGATGCCTGATCGGGAAAATCATCTGCTCCCGGTTGCCTTTCAATGACAGTCATTTCCATCTCATTCTCATAACGAGACAAATTGGGATACCGCCCAATAATAGCCACCCGTTTTCCACGAATCATTGGCAGAAAATACTCAAATACTGCTAAATTTCCCGGCCCGTAGGGAGATAATGCTTCCGCTTGAGTGGGAAGTAGCGATACGGCTGACGCCACGCTCCGCGATCGCCCATTTATCTCGGCATTAATAGCAGCCATGGCGACGGTTGCCTCAAAGCTATTCCAAGAGCGCAACCAGGGAGCTAACTCCCCCACAGATTTATTTACCAGAGTTCCCGACCAAGGTAATGTACGAGTAACTGTACCGGGGCTCATACATAAACCAATAGCTTCGGTTTCGCAAAAAGTCCAGGTTAAGCCGATTAAAATTTCTTTTATTCGAGTAGTAGTGTTGCCATAATCTAACAACAAATCATATATTTCTTTAGGATGCACCATAGTTATGAAATCAAAGTAAAAAGTCAAAAATAATCACTATCAACCCCCATCTAAAAGTAGAAAATTTTTTGCTCTCTCTTCTGCTAGAAAAAGGTTTAATAAAGGTGAATTCTCTCAACTTACATCCTAATTAACCACTAATTTTGCAGCGATTTATACAAAGCCTCTAATCTAGCAGAAACATCCGGCGGTTTAGCAGTAAAACGAATACAAAACCTTCCCTTTTCCGCGGGTTTTTCTAAAACTTTAGCATAAACATCCTCACTTTCTTTTCCATCCAAAATCAAATTAATTTTAATATTAGTCAAAGCCGATGGCAGATTTTCTCCCACTAAATCGCATTGAATTTCTGCTTCCCGTTCAGATAGCCTAACCAAACATCCTGGCAAGAAATTATTCCCCACACTTTTACCATCTAATACCACATAATTGAGCGATATAGCTTCTGGCAAATCTAGATATATTTCCTCAGCTGAAATCAAACATAAATTATATTTTCCACCAATACCACAAACATCATAAATAGTAATTGGTTCTTTAACCCCTTTTGGCATTACTTCCTTTTTACCATTAATTTCAATTATCCGCCCCACCTCCTTTAAAGTAGACTCAGAAATTAAAACTTGACCTCCCGTAGTATAAGACTCAATCCGATAAGTTAAATTTACCTGAGAGCCAACCACGCCATATTTTGTCCGTTTATCAGAACCAATATTGCCAACAACAACCTCCCCAGTATTAATACCAATTCCCATTTCCAAAGGAGGTAAACCCCACTCTTTCATCTGTTTATTAACAGGCTCCATTGCCAATTCCATATCAATCGCACAAGCAACAGACCTAACAGCATCATCTTCTCGAACAATAGGAGCACCAAATAAAACTAAAATACCATCTCCCATAAACTCATCAATAGTACCTTGATATTTAGTAATCACATCTGCCATATACCCCAAATAAAAGTTCAAAATTTTTACAACTTCCTCTGGCGGCAAACGTTCTGATATAGCAGTAAAACCTCTTAAATCAGAAGTTAAAATCGTAATTTTTCGGCGTTCTCCTCCTAGTTTTAATCCTTCCGGACTTTCTAATAAAGTAGCCACTATTTCATCAGTTAAATAACGACCAAAAGTTTTCCGAATATCTCCAGCAGTGCGAGCAATATAACCTGTAATCGCAATTGCCGATCCGATCATGCCTAAAAATGCAGGAATCACAGGCAACCACCAATTCCACACAAAAGCAATGTAAGTGCTAACAAGTAAAGCCCCACAGGCAATAAACATTGCTGCTACTTTCCAAATCGAAAAGTAGCTAACGCCACCTGTAGTCCGCCATTTCCAAGTTATCGCTGCACCTACCCCAGACCAAAAGAAAATCCACAGCCACTCTAGGGGTTCTGCCCAAATCTTGAATAGGGAGCGACCATCAATTGCAGAACTAATCAGTTGAGCGACCGTATTAGCATGAACTTCCACCCCACTCATGGGTTCCAAAGTCATAATCAAGTTGCTACTGTAGGGAGTAGAGAATAAATCATTAAAACTCTCACTAACAGTTCCAATCAAGATTATGCGATCGCGACCCCAGTCAGGAGGAACTCGCTCTTCGAGAATATCCATCATGGAAACAGTTTCAAAGTAGCGACTGGGACCCAAATAATTTAACAGGAATTGATAACCACCTGCATCTGCGCGTACATAGCCACCATCATTAGCTTCAAATGGCTTTAGTATTGCCTTACCTAACTTAAATCTATCATTATCTATTTCCTTAAGACTAATATCAAAAGTATCCAAATAACGCAAAGCGACATGAGCAGCAAAACTCCAAACATTGCTCCCATCTTCAAGAGTGACAAATAAATAACCTCGGCGTATTTTCTTATCTGGATCTACTTTTAAATCATTAGCACCTGCTTGATTATTCGTTTCCAAAGTAAGTGCTGCTTCTATCACATTCGTTTGTCTTTCCCCTACTACTTTTTTGATACCTACTAGATTGGGGGTAGACTCAAAAACTTCGACTAATTCCTGATGACCTGGTTGTACAGGTAAATCCCGATAAATATCCAAACCAATGACTTTTGGTTTCATTGCTTTTAATTTATTCAGCAATTTAGCGTAAACAGCATCAGGAAAAATTGGTTGCCCAATGGCTCTAACATCATCTTCATTAATGCCTACAATAGCGATGCGATGATCGGGTGCTTCTAATGGCCGCATCCGCATATATTGGTCATAAACTGCCCATTCCCAAAACTGTATTAAACCCAAAAAACGTATGAGGATGACTAATGCTGTAATACTAGGGGCAGTAATCCAAACACCATACCACTGAGTCAATAAATTATTGCATTTCTTCCATAACATAGGTCTGAGCAGCTTTGCGAAAGTTAAAAGTTTTAGGGGTCGATTGAATAATATAGCAATCCTATTTCAGTTAAAAATTTTTGGTGGTGGTAGGTGGTAGGTGGTAGGTGGTAGGTGTTAGGTATTAGCTGGTAGGTAGAAGACAAAATAAATACATCTAAATTTTTCACAAATCATTTAGGGTTGCTATAAATATTAATCTACCCACTTTTAACCCATTTATAGGGGTTATATCAAGTCCGGATAATTAGCTATAGAACTCCGTTCCGCTTCCCTCTTATCCCTACTGACTCCTGACTCTTCCGTAATTATTTATAACTGTTCATCCGGACATGATATTAAAAGTGCAAAGGGTTTTGATGCAAAAGTTTCAGGTTTGGCAGTACAAAGCAAGCTCATTTTCTAGTCTAAATCTAGTTATTTACGTACCAGTTTGTTTATCAATTTTCAACAATTAAGAATTAACAATTACCTCTCCTGAAAAAGAAAAAGATTGACTAAAAGGAAATTTTTTTCTTTATTTATCCTTGTAGGACGACAGCTCGTGGCGCAGCCAAGGAGAGATTTTAAACCTTAATTAATCATTATTAATTATTTGGTAACTGAGTTTCTTGTTTTAGTTGACAGCATGGTGCAAAAGGTTCTGAAGCAATTTCTGTTAATCCCACTGATTTTAAAAGTCCTTCCCATTCTGTAGGATTAGAACTACGTAAATCAGCTAAAGTCACAATAGTTTCATTCCAAATTTTTGCCTTTGCGTATATTTCTGCTTGTTCGAGAGGGCTAGCATTTTTTAAACTATTTTTTAGCTCGGAACTTAGTTCTACTTTTTTAACTATTGCCTCCACCCAATGGTCAGCACCACGATCGAAATCATCGCAAATTAGAGTAAATCTCCAAGTATATTCTTTATCTGTTGTGAGACTAACGTTGTCTGGGAGACTAAGTTTAACGATACCAGAAGTCTCAGAGACATCTAAATTTGTTGAGTAAATAATTTCACCTGAGTTATCGGTTATATCAAATTCTGCTGACTTGGCTTCATGTTCAGGAACATACACGAAAAATTTAGGATTACTGGCCACCGTAGTTACGACATTATCCCCTGGTGTTAAAGCTATCAACTTGTTTTTTATAAAAGCAGTGCAGCTTCCACGAGTACCTCCACCACTGGTTGGTCCGGAACTCTCTCTCTCTGGCCCAGAAGGAAATTTTACACTAATTAACAACTCTTCGGTTAACTCAGCCTTGGCTAATTCCCAACCTGAAAAAACAATTACTGGAGATATGGCAACTGCCAAAAGTCCCCAAAACTTAATATTTTGCATTCTCATAGTCAGTCACATCTCGTTTTGTTAAATAATATAACTATATATTCAATCCTAACATACAGCTTTCAGCACTCAGCAGACATAAGTTCCCCAAGCCTAATGCTGATAACTATTAGTAATTCATAAAATATACAAATTATCAAAGCTCAAACTCATTTGCGAGATTGCTATCCTTGGTCATGCTCCGCAAACAGAGGAGCTAAGGGACTTGCGTTGAAATAAACTACCGATTAGAGTAGGGTGGGCAAAACAAAGAGATCGAATCAATTAAAATATACAGAAAAAATATTTTGCCCACCGAGAAAGCTAGACATTGGTACATGATTTTTGCACTCATCCCTAACGCTAACATTCGTGGCAAAAGGTGTGCCTTTGAGTTTAGATAAGTTTAGTAGAATAGATATAGCGATCGAGAATCAGATGTAATAATTTTAGCGTTCCCTAAAAGTCGAGCATATACATATAGTAGTTTTCATATTCATAAGATACAGTTTTTTCTTTCTTCTCTGTTACCTGTTGCCTAAAAAACTACAATATCTCACAATTTAGATAAGATTGCTATAGATACCTTACAGCAACTTTACTTAGAGAATGACAACCATAGATGTGATGAGTCAGAGCGCAAGATTTATAGTAGGAAAAGTCGATTTTTTCTAAGTTAGTAATAGTGTTAATACCAAATTAATATGAAGTTGCATAGAATAATATTTCGATCGGGGTTGACTGTAGCTCAAGATAGACTTTTTAATAAATTTGATAATTCTGTGGCACCTCACATAAAATTGGTATAACATTCAATAACTAACAGCTAACACCTAACACCTAATACCTAACACCTAACACCTAACACCTAACACCTAACACCATTATCTGTGCAGCCTTACATAAAATTGGTATAAGACTTATGAATCAGTTTGAGAAGTTATGTGTAGATAAAATTTTAACATCGTAGCATTTTATCTATTGGTATATTTGAGAAATAACTAGTGAGGCAGCGGTGATACTTGTGGCTAAAAAACTTATTTTAGGTATTTTTAATTAATTATATTCTGAATTTTATGCTAGTCATTTTCAGCAAATGGCCATTTCATACTCGATCGCAAAAACGATCGATATTTAGTCAAATATGGATCTATTGGCCGGAATTAGATTTGCTAAATTTGATATAGAAAAGTTAGAGGGAGTTGCCACGGTAGCCAGATTTTTTTGACCAAGCAAAATTTGGCATACAAGCTAGGTAGAAAAACTCAAAACTGAATTTTGAGGAGAACGAGGGTATGACAAAAAAGTGTCTAGGGTAAACCCACAAGTAAATCTAGGAGTTTCCCAAAATTGGTGTTCCTCCAGACTAGTAATTACTACTTAAAGGTAGTCAGTAAACATTTTTATTTTTTAGTAGATATCTCAGCAGCTTTTAATCGCAATCAAATAAAAATCAGAAGTCACAATAACAGATTCACAAAAAAAATGAGCATCACTATATCATTAAGAAAAACAGCTTTTCTGACCTTTGTTTCTATGGGTTTAATTTTTGCTTTTGAGTATCCTTCTTTTTCAAATCACTATACTCGAAATCAAAATCAAGCTGATACCAAAAATGAAAAAGATAATACATTGAAACTTAATAAACCTAAGTCTACTAAAAATACAAATTTACCATCTAGTAAAGATATAAAAAGTAGCATGGAAGTTTCTGAAGATGGCTGTATTATTAAAACTTTGAGATTTAGAAATGGTGTGAATCTAAAAATCAAACAGGGTTGTAATTAGCAAACTTTTCATTGAAGAAGGAGTCAGGAGTCAGGAGTCAGGAGTCAGGAGAGAAAATTGCATGGAGATTCTAACCCCAAACAATTTTGAGCACTCCCGTAGACAGTGGGGTATTAAACCCATAAGGGAAATGATAATGAATAACTAACAATTAACAATTAATAATTACCTCTCTTTAAAAAAAGAGGATTGGCGAAAAGGATTTTTTTTATTTTTTCTTTAAATAAATAAGAAGTTTTAAATCTTAATTACTCGGTGATAATTTCAGAATTTTAGTTTGTTTTTGGATTTTTTACAAATTCTGCATGGATTTCTATAATTTAGGCAAATTTTCCCAGGAGAGCCAATACAAAATTAACTGTCAGAAAGCCAACTCCTATTATCAGAAATATAAACAAGGTAACGCTAAAAATAGACTTAACCTTTTTCATAAAAACTCTGTTACCTCTGTTATTTTCACTCACTAATATGATAATTTAAAATAATAATAGAATAGACTGTTTATTAAAGAAAGCTTAAATCCCGATTTAGGGTTGATTAGGCGGGAATATATGCTCTTGCTCACCCTAGCTGAAAGCTATCGGCCTCAACCGACCGAACATACCGAATATTAAGCACCGCTTGCTTTCTTAATCTTTGCTTGATAAACAGCCTGTAAATAATTCTAGCAGTGTGGAGAAAAAAAATCGAAATACACCTAGAATATTTGCCACTTGTGGCGGATAGCACATAGCTGATACTAGGTTTATATAAGCCCTAAATCATAACATAAAAAATATATATAGTAATATTATAGTAGTCCTAAGTACCTAGGCAAAATTAATGACCATGATTTATTGCTACCATTGTATTAACATATACTTTGCTAATTGTGATTTATCTCACTGTCAAATTGAAATATAATGATGAGAGTCCTCTGACAACATTAAAATAAAAAGCAATGGGGAATCAAGATTCATTATTCCAAAGAGCTTTGAAGCAAAATCTCTACCAAAAAAATTGGCTTAACTTGGCAGAGTATGCTTGTGTTGTGGGTTCGGCAGTGGGTGCTTTCGCCGTAGCAGCTTGGGGTCAGGCATTTTATGCAGTAGCTCCTCTAACATTGGCCTTATCTCTGAATGTAGCTAATAGATACAGATTTGAGCAACAAATGCAGTTATCTCAACACTCAGAGGTGGCAGAAGTTCAAAAATCAGTTGAAAAGCTCGAAAGAAATGCTGTTAAAGTAATTGTCAAGCTGCGTCAACAGGTTTCAACAGAAATTGAATCAGTTCGCGAACAACTCTCTAGTACATCAACACAGCCAGTAGACTTGAAAATACAAGATGAACTAACTGCACTCGAACATTCAGCCTCTTCTGTACAAAAAAGTTTAGCATCTGTGGATAAAAAATCTCTGACTACAGATGACTGGGAATCAGTCAATGGCCGTCTATTGGTAATTGAGGAAGCGATCGCCAATCTACAAAAAGATATGGAAATATTGGCCAAAGAACCTCAGCCAGATATATCCCAGATAAAGGCCCAAGTAGACCGTCTGGAACTCCAAAACCGAGAAGTTGTTAAGCCCCATTTAAAGCGTCTGATTACTTTAGTCAGGCAGTTGCAACACACAAACTATAATCAATCATCTCATGCCCTAGTTTCAAAAAATCCAATCAGAGAACCAATTAGTGAATCAGTTAAACAGTCTGAAGGAAGATTTTAGCTAGAAAATTATATTAAGATAATAAGTGGGAAAAATAGCGACACTTACAGGTATAAAATAAACTACATATCTCAATCGCAGGATAAAAATTACATAGTTTTTGCAATGACTCAATTGTCCACCTTAATATTTGATGTCGATGGGACTTTGGCAGATACAGAACAAGATGGCCATAGAGTAGCATTTAATCGGGCCTTTGCTGAAGCTGGGTTAGACTGGGAATGGTCAGCTTCTTTTTACGGAGAATTGCTGGAGGTTTCAGGTGGCAAAGAACGTATCGACTTTTATATTAGTCAGTATCAACCTGAGTTGAACTTATCTATTCCACATCAGGAATTCATTGAGAATTTGCACGCCACGAAAATTAAATATTATCAAAATTTATTAGCAACAGGAGCTATTCAATTACGCTTGGGTGTAAAAAGATTATTAGCAGAGGCACGAAATAATAAAATACGGTTAGCGATCGCCACTACTAGCAGTCTAGAAAATGTAACTGCATTATTAGAAAATACCTTGGGCAAAGAAAGTTTATCATGGTTTGAAGTAATTGCAGCAGGAGACATGGTTCCAGAAAAAAAACCTGCACCAGATATTTATTATTATGTGTTAGAAAAAATGAATCTTCAACCAGATAATTGTATAGTATTTGAAGATTCAGATAATGGTTTAGAAGCTGCTTTGGCAGTAGGATTAAAAACAATTATTACAGTTAATGATTATACGCGAAATCAAGATTTTACTGGTGCGAGGTTAGTTTTAAATCATTTAGGAGAACCAGATAAACCTTTTACTGTCATAGCTGGAGATGCCAAGGGAAAAACTTATTTGGATATGAATTTTATCGATGATTTGTGATAGTAAATCGATAAATTATCGTCAAACATACAAAAATCTTATTGAAGTTGAGAATTTTTGCTCTAGCTTTGTTATGAGGTGATAGGTAGAAGTATGAATAGACCACTCCAGAAATTAGAATTTAACAACTGTTTGACAAAAGTTTCGGTTTAATTATCGGAGATATCTAATAAATAAATTGCAATTGAACGAACTGTTAAAGGGGGTGCTGATTACTTATATAGCAATCCTAAATCATTTGTCATAAATCAAAACACAGATAAAAAATCTGAGACTCTGTTGCTTGTTGCCTGTTGCCTGTTTTCTTTTTCTGAGATATTTTTACAAGGGCTAAAATAAGACTGCTATAACTTATATCAGCTTGATAAATATTTACTATTTTACAATAAATAGTTAAGCTATTGTTGAGAGTCAGGAGTCAGGAGGAATAGCCTCAAAAATCTTTAGATAGTGAGGCTTTATTTTTAGTCAAAACGACATCTGATGTAAAATTTATAAATAACTCTGATTATTTGCAATATTATTTATGTGTTGAAATTGATATTAAAACGAATTTAATCTAAACTGAAGTACACCTCTGACCGAATAAATAAGGTCTCAAGCCTCCCCTTTCAAGGGGATAAAAAAGAAAATTCCCCATTTCAAGCCTACTGCTTAAGCTGGAGGTACTACTGATTGATAAGTGATAACTGAAATGACGGGAAAGATGCCCGCACTACAAAAGTTTGATTTAAACCCCGTCCGCTCGGGTGAGGTCTTAAATGTTTGTACCTCATATACCTGCAATTTGCTATATATCTATAATATACGGATAAAATGTTGTAGAGGTAAGTGGTAAGCAAAAAAAGGCAAAATTATTTCTATTTTTTTGAGATAATCTTAATTAGTAATAGTGAAAAAATCAATGAAAGTATAGCCTAAAAATATATAAAAATCCGTGCAGGATTTGTAAAAAATTCCAAAATATATAAAAATTATGAAACTCTTATATCGGCTCCGGTGTTATCTAATGTTGCGGATACTTTCTAAACAACCGCGCCGAGGATTGCTATATTAATTAACTTAAAAACAAATAAACAACAACAACAAAAGAAAAAACATTTATAAATCTAGAGTTACTGCCTCAGATAGTTGTCAATATTGGCAACTCTAGACACAAAAATTTAGCTAACTAATCTTGAAGATAAAATGTGATTTATTTTTTACGCTACAATATAAAGGCGAGAAAAAATAAAAATGAAAAGGATATTAAGAGAAACCGCCTATGAACGCTAATGCCACAGTTACCAAAAAGCCATTACTAATAGGTAAAGGATTACCCCCATTTGAATCTATCAAACCAGAAGATATAGTACCTGCAATAACAGAACTACTAGAGCAACTAGGTCAAGAATTAACAGACTTAGAAACTACAGTTAAACCAACCTGGAATGACCTAGTAGAACCCCTACAAAAATTAGTAGATAGCCTAAGTTGGAGTTGGGGAATAGTAGGGCATTTGATGGGAGTTAAAAACAGTCCTGAACTACGAAAAGCTTATGAAGAAGTACAACCAAAAGTAATAGAATTTAGTAATAAACTAAACCAAAGTCAACCTCTTTATCAAGCATTTAAAACTTTACGCAATAGCAATAATTGGCAAAATCTAGATTCAGGGCAAAGGCGAATAATTGAAACAGCCATCAAAGATGCAGAGCTTTCAGGAGTAGCCTTAGAAGGTGAAAAACGAGAACGCTTCAACAATATTCAACTAGAATTAGCAGAACTTTCTACCAAATTTTCCAATAACGTTCTCGACGCCACTAAAGCCTTTAGCCTTACCCTGACAAAAAAAGAAGAAGTCGATGGTTTACCCCCCAGTTTATTAAGTCTAGCAGCTCAAGCTGCCAGAGAAGAGGGAGCAGAAAACGCGACTCCAGAAAATGGACCCTGGCGCATCACTCTCGATTATCCCAGTTTTGTCCCCTTCATGCAGCACAGCAAACAACGAGAGTTGCGCGAACAACTATATAAAGCTTTTATTAGTCGTGCTGACAGTGGAGAGTTAAATAACTATCCTTTAATTGAACGTATTTTGGAGCTACGTCAACAAAAAGTAGAAATTCTGAGCTTTAATAGTTATGCAGAACTGAGTCTGGCTAGTAAAATGGCTCCCAGTGTCGAAGCAGTAGAAAAACTATTAGAAGAATTACGCAGTGTTAGTTATGATGCTGCTGTTAAAGACTTGGAAGAATTGAAAACATTTGCTTCTAGTAAAAATGCACCAGAAGCAAATGATATTAAACACTGGGATATCAGTTTTTGGGCAGAAAGACTGCGGGAAGAAAAATTTTCCTTTACAGCAGAAGAGTTGCGACCTTATTTCCCATTGCCACAAGTTCTCGATGGGTTATTTGGTTTAGTTAAGCGGATATTTGGCATTACCATAACTCCTGCTGATGGGGAAGCACCAGTATGGCATGAAGATGTACGTTATTTCCAAGTTAGTGATGAAAAGAATACACCCATCGCTTACTTTTATCTCGATGCCTACAGTCGCCCCGCAGAAAAACGCGGTGGAGCCTGGATGGATGAGTGCGTCACTAGAGCTAAAACTGTGGAAAATGGTCAAACTACTGTGCGTTTGCCTGTAGCTTATTTGCAGTGCAACCAAACACCACCTGTAGATGGTAAACCTAGTTTGATGACTTTCACCGAAGTAGAAACTCTATTCCATGAATTCGGCCATGGTTTGCAGCATATGTTGACAAAAGTTGACTATGCGGGTGCTGCTGGCATTAATAATGTAGAGTGGGATGCGGTAGAGTTGCCCAGTCAGTTTATGGAAAACTGGTGTTACGATCGCTCGACTTTATTCGGGATGGCGAAACATTATGAAACTGGAGAAACTCTGCCAGAACATTATTATCAGAAACTTTTGGCTGCCAGAAATTATATGAGTGGTAGTGGGATGTTGCGACAGTTGCACTTTGCCTTAGTTGATATTGAGTTACATCACCGTTATCAACCTGGTGGGGAAGAAACAGTGGCAGATGTACGCAACCGCATTGCGAAAAGCACTACTGTTTTACCACCATTGCCAGAAGATTCATTTTTATGTGCGTTTGGGCATATTTTTTCTGGGGGTTATGCTGCTGGTTATTACAGTTATAAATGGGCAGAAGTATTGAGTGCCGATGCTTTTGCTGCTTTTGAAGAGGCTGGTTTGGAAAATGAAGTGGCGATCGAAGCTTGTGGTAAGCGTTTTCGGGATACAGTCTTAGCGTTGGGTGGTAGTTTGCATCCGATGGAGGTTTTTAAAAATTTCCGAGGTCGGGAGCCTAATACTAAACCTTTGTTAAGACATAGTGGTTTGGTAACTGCTGCTTAAGTAACTCATGGGTAGGGTGGGCAAAAATCACTGATTTAGAATTCATATCCATAAATCAATATTTGCCCACCATACTACTTCTAAAATTTTACTCCAAGCTGATGGGTATGGTAGGCAAATATCACTGATTTAGAATTCATATCAATAAATCAATATTTGCCCACCATCGTACTACTGCTTAAGTAGCTGATGGGTATGGTAGGCAAAAATCACTGATTTAGAATTCATATCAATAAATCAATATTTGCCCACCATCGTACTGCTGCTTAAGTAGCTCATTGGTAGGGTGGGCAAAAATCACTGATTTAGAATTCATATCAATAAATCAATATTTGCCCGCCATACTACTTCTAAAATTTTATTCCAAGCTGATGAGTATGGTGGGCAAAAATCACTGATTTAGAATTCATATCGATCAATCAATATTTGCCCACCATACTACTTCTAAAATTTGGCATTGGTGAAATAAGGTATGAAATTCGGATCGGAGTAAGATTGATAGTGGTACTTAGACATTTTTTGCCAGGAAAAATGCTTTAAAGTCAGTCAAGAGTTGGGAATTACGTCGATGCCTTAA
>JBARXI010000318.1:0-3095 GCA_049647275.1 Microcoleaceae cyanobacterium | reverse complement strand
ATAGCAATCCTAAATGATTTGTGAAAAATTTAGATGTATTTATTTTGTCTTCTACCTACCACCTAATACCTAACACCTACCACCTACCACCACCAAAAATTTATAACTGAAATAGGATTGCTATATTCCCCTACTTCACCTAAGTCTAAGATGAGGAAGGGGTAGTTATTTTTACTGATTTTTACTGATTTTTTTTATATCTTCATAGCTTGCTTCTCCTCAGAAGCTACTTAACCCCATACTTGACTGTTATTTACAAATAATTTATTAGAGTTTTCTAAAAATCAACCTTAAACTTTAGTTAGTAGTTTATACTCTCAAGACGAAAAATTATGGAGCAACTTCAGAGACTTAAAGAAAGATATATTATGATCAAAGACCTCAAAAAAGGAGCCTTTGGGAAAACTTATCTGGCTGAAAATCAACAGGAAGTCAATAACCCTCCGTGCATAATCAAACAATTTCAACCTAATACCTACGACCCTTCTATTTTAGAAGTAGCAAGATACCGCTTTAAACAAGAAGCTAAGATTTTAAAACAGTTAGGCAAACACGATCAAATTCCACAACTTTTCGATTACTTTGAGGAAGATAAAAATTTTTATTTAGTCCACGAATTTATCGAAGGCCATGATTTAAGTCAAGAAATTACTAATGGTAAGCAACTGTGTCAAAGTCAAGTAGTTTTGTTCCTATATGATACCTTGGAAATATTAGAATATATTCATCGGCAAGATGTAATTCACGGCGATCTTAAACCCTCCAACTTAATCAGACGTAAATCAGATAATAAAATAGTAATTACCGACTTTGGAGTAATTAAAGAAATCGAAACGTTGGTAATTTATTCAGATGGGCAACCACGAGCTTCTGTAGTTGGTACTCCAGGCTATATGCCAGTGGAACATTTAGGTGGAAAACCCAAAATAAATAGTGATATCTACGCTTTAGGGATAACAGCTATCCAAGCTTTAACAGGTATTGCCCCAATAGATTTGCTGCACCATTCTCAAACTAACGAGGTACTCTGGCGAGAATTGGCAGTAGTGGGAGATGACTTGGCAGATATTTTAGATAAGATGGTGCGAAGTCAATATGAAGAGCGTTACCAGTCATCAACAGAAGTGCTAAATGACCTCGAAGACTTATATAAAAATATCCAAAATTCACAAAGAATTGGCACAATTCTCAACAAACGCTACAAAATTATTCGCTTGTTAGGAGAAGGAGAATATGGTCAAACATATTTAGTTCAAAACCAACAACGAGTCGAACATTCTCTATGTGTGGTCAAACAGATTAAACCGCAGTCAAAAAATCCTTTCTTATTACAGGAAGTAAGAAAATTATTTGAAGAAGAAGCACAAATTATCTATAACCAAGGAACCCATAATCAAATTCCCACAGTGTTAGATGAATTTGAAGAAAATGAATATTTTTATTTAGTTCAAGAATTTATTGAAGGTAATAGTTTAAATCAAGAAATCGATCGAGGTAAATTTAACGAAGTGGAGGCAATAGGATTATTAGAAGATGTACTGCAAATTCTCACATTTGTTCATCGTCAGGTACTGCACTTAGATATTAAACCTTCTAATTTAATTAGACGCGCCTCCGATGGCAAAATAGTATTAATTGATTTTGGTTCACTTAAACAACTTAGTTCTTTGGTATTAAATGACCATGGGCAACTTGTTATTACTCGTTTTGTTGGTACTCATGGTTATATGCCAAACGAACAGTATACAAGAAATCCTCATCCTAGTAATGACCTTTATGCTTTGGGTATGACGGTTATTCATGCTTTAACAGGTTTATTTCCAGCCGAAATAGGTCAACATCCAAACACTGGGGAGTTAGGATGGCGAAATCATACTAAGGTAAGTGATGAATTTGCTAATATTATTAATCAGATGGTAAATTCGTATTTCCGCTCTCGTTATCAAAGTGCTGATGAAGTGCTCAACGATCTGTGGAATATCCGCCCTCAAACAGGACTTTTGATTTATTCAGAAAATCCCATTTCTGTCGAATCAGAAACTAATTCTACAGCAACTGAGACTGACAATTTTACCAACTTAGAAGTAGGAAATAATATTTACCCAGAAATAGATAATGAAAATATTCTAATAGAAAATCCATACTCTAATCCTATCCCATTAGCACCTCCTAGTCCTGCTCCTAGTACATCTCCCACAAAACAAAAACATCGTTCCTCTCGTTTGTTGCCATTTTCTTTGATTTTCATGGGAATTACAGCTGCAATTATTGGAATGTTTTTATGGTCAGAAATCAAATTTATGTATCTGGTGAATCAATGTAATAAATTAATAGAAGCAGAGCAACCTGAAGCAGCAGAAAGTTTCTGTGCAAAAGCTATGAAAATTAAACCAAATAACCCGAATGGTTTAAAAAATCAAGCAGACGCACTGTTTGATTTGAAACGTTATCAGGCAGCTTTAGTTACTTATAATAAGGTCATAGAAAGTAAACCAGATTTTTATTTAGCTTGGAATGGTAGGGGTTTGGTTTTAGATAAACTGGAGCGCTATCAAGAGTCTTTAGATTCTTATGAAAAAGCAATTAATATCGCTGCTGATAATTCCAAAGCTTGGAATGGAAAAGGAGTAGTATTGATTAGTATGGGTAAGTTTGAAAAAGCATTAGCAGCTTTTAATCGGGCTATTTCTATCAATCCCAGGGAGCCTCTATCTTGGGAAAATCAAGGTATAGTTTTAGAATATTTAGACAATTCTTATGATGCTAGGAAAGCTTTTGAAGAAGCGATCGCCTTACTTGAGCAACAAATTAAAAACGATCCAAAGGATGTGGTAGCAATGGTTGACCGAGGTCGGATTTTGGGTAAACTACAACGCCACCAAGAAGCATTAGCTTCATATCAACAAGTTTTGCAGTTAAACCCCGATTTTTATCGTGCTTGGATTGGTAAAGGTAATACTTTATTTTTCGGCATTGGTGAAATAAGGTATGAAATTCGGATCGGAGTAAGATTGATAGTGGTACTTAGACATTTTTTGCCAGGAAAAATGCTTTAAAGTCAGTCAAGAGTTGGGAATTACGTCGATGCCTTAAAA
>JBARXI010000317.1:0-19424 GCA_049647275.1 Microcoleaceae cyanobacterium | reverse complement strand
AAGATATTTTGACGAAAGTGGCTTTGATTTAATACCATATATTCCCTATGGGTGGCAGTCAAAAAATCCCGAAATAATTTGAAGAAGTAGCTCCAGTAAAAGGATAAATATTTGAGGATTAATGAGTCGTAAACAACAACTATATTATGAAATAAATTCAGGAAATATCAACAGTGAAATTGTCATTAAATTATGAGACAAAGAAGAGTGATAATTTATCTAAAAAAACAGTAGTTGTTATGGCTCAAGCCTCAATCCATACAAGTGATGCAATTATCGAAAAATTAGAAGAATGGAAACACAAAAATTTAGAAATATTTTGGTTGCCAACCTACTCTCCCAAGCTGAACTTAATTGAAATGCTCGGGAAATTTATTAAATATGAATGGATTGAAATTAATGCGCCTCAGAGTTGGAAAACTTTAATGAACTATCTGAAAAAAGTGCTTGATAACTTAGGTGATAAATATGTAATTAATTTTGTTTAAGCACTTAGAATATATAAAAAATTTAACTTCGTTTTTTTAATAATAATTTAATATAATTTTTCTCAAGCTTAATCATCAAAAATTGGTAAAATCTGTAAATATAAGCTATTGCTAGATCCCATAAAAATACATAGACTATAGGTATCACTGAATTACCAAAAATTTAAGATTATATTTATGCTCATATACAGATAGATATGATATATAAACGCAATAGTCTATCACAATATATTTAGGAGATAATAATTATGACTAATGATGAATTTAAACTATTAAAACAGCAACGTGACGCTAAACTTGCTGCTGTTTTAATGAAAATAATTGATATTGAATGGAATAGAGTTAGTAGACAACTAGATGCTCTTGATATCGATTCTGGTGATGCGACTAAAGCAGCAATTTTAGTGGGACAATTTCAAATATTAGATAAGTTGATGGTAGCTTTATCTGAGGGGAGCTTAAGTTCTGATTATGAAATAGAAGCTATGTGGCGCTCAAAGTTAATTCAGCGTGTTGTAGATGGTTTTCAGTTAGACCTGGACACTCATACGCCACCTCGTCGTTATAGAAGTATAGCACAGCAACTTGCAGAAGCTTGTGGGTTAGAAGTGATTAAAGATTGATTCTACAAATATTAAAGAGAAATGTTATAATACTATTAAAAATTATAGTCTGTTGGCTCAAATAGCCTGGTTAGTTGTAAAGATAAAAACTTCCGGGCTAAGTCATAATTTTTTTTAAAATATCGCAGATAATTATGGAAACTAATACAAATAAATCTAAGCCAGATATAATGCGGCAGTGGGCGAATTTAATTGCTATTCTTGGTGCTTTTTTTCTAAATATATATGTTAATATTGCTCCCCCTGGTGGCAAAACTATTGGTGAAATTTCTAGTACGATTTTTCGGGATGTTTTAATTATTCCTGCAAGTTATGCTTTTGCAATTTGGGGATTAATTTATTTTGGTTTAATTAGCTTCGGAATTTATCAAGTATTACCAGTGCAAAGAGAGAATGAAATTTTACGCAGATGCGGATATTTTTTAGTTGGAGCTAGTTTAGCACAAATTATTTGGGTATTTTTATTTCAATATCAACTATTTACTCTGTCTGTCTTGGCAATGTTAGTTATTTTAAGCTGTTTGATTTGGTTGTATTTAAAATTAAGAATTAGTTATGAGAGAGTACCAAAAAAAGATAAATGGTTAGTACATCATCCCATAAGTATATATTTTGCTTGGATTAGTGTCGCAACAATTATTAATGTAGCCAGCACTCTACATAATTTAGGCTGGAATACTACAGAGCAAGTTGCCACAGTTTGGACAGTAATTATGTTGATAGTTGGGGCTTTTATTGCAGCAATTATTAATATTCAAAAGCAAGATATTGCTTATACTCTTGTATTTATTTGGGCATTTTTAGCTATTGCTGTTCGTCATTTAGATATTCAGATTATTTCAGGTACTGCGGTAATATTAGCTTTAGGATTAGCAGTTTTAGTTTTCCTGAAAATTACTAAATTTTCATCGTTTAACTCCTAAATAATGCTTGCGCTCGCTCCGTCAAAATTCAGGGCTGTTTCATTCTTGTAGGAACATTATAAAACCTATTTCTTACTCCGAGGAGAGATAAACAAAAATAATCAATGTTAAATTAAGACGGCTTTTAAGTATATGGTTTCTCAGGCACGCATGTGTACAGTTGTCTTTTTATTCCTTGTTCCTTATTACCTAAAACCTAGAATTTTGTACCTCACCAGCATGGTAAGCACCTACACAGAATTGATTACCTAATCTAATTTCCTGTAACCCTTGCAGTAAAAAGGTTTCTGTGCGTGGAAAATGTGTAATTAATTGTGTAATTAATTTTGTTTACCTGCTTAGTCGCTATAGTCATGCGAAATTAATTACATATACTCTAAAGCTAAAAAGCCTATAAGTAGGTAAGCAAAATTAATTGTATATTTGAGAATTTATGACAATCAGAATAAATAAACAGCAGATTAATCAGGCGCTCGTTTAAGAAGTAACAAAATTTTTGTTAAGTAAAAAATGTCATATAATCATCAGGTAAAAATAACAAAAATAACAAAAATAAATGGGATTTTTAACTAGACAAGCAGCAGAAACAGAAAAACTGCTAAAAACAGTTGAACAAAAAAGTAAATATAATCTAGTCCGTCAAAGAGCAAGATGTGAAGCAAAAAATCTTTTTTTAGATTAAAATAGGGCTTAGGTAAAACAACTTATATCATGTCCGGTTGAACAGTTATAAATAAACGATAGAGGAGTCAGGAGAGAAGAAAGAAGAAGCAGGAGGGAAGAAAGAAGAAGCAGGAGGAAAGAAAGAAGAAGCAGGAGGAAAGAAAGAAGAAGGGAGAGGAGGAGAAGCAGAAAGTTTTTTTTATCACGCTATTATCCGGACACGATATTATTTGTCTCATTACATTTTCTGTACCTCGCCGACATACATTAAAAGCTTCATTCCGCACCGAAAAGCGCCAGCGAATGCGATAGCAAACAATAGGTTTTACGGAGCAGTCAGTTAGCATATTAATCTCAAGCGAATACTTTCCTCCTAGATGCCTAAGTCCTGTAAAATATAATTAAATAAAATCAGGAAAAATAGTATGGCACGAGGGGATCAAATATATACTTTAAGAGAATTTCTCAAGATGGATGGTGTTTACGAACATCATGGTATTGACTGTGGTGATGGAACTGTTATCCATTATCGCAAAGGCACAGAAACAATTGAACGAACATCGATCAAAACTTTTACCGATGGGAGAACAATTTATGTCAAAAAATATCCAGTTCGTTATATTGCTGATACAGTAATTCAAAGAGCAGAAAGTAGATTAGGAGAACAAAAATATAATATTATTTTTAATAATTGTGAACACTTTGCTAACTGGTGCATCACAGGAGTTATTTATAGTCAGCAAGTTGAGAATTTTATCCCCCTACTTCGTAATATTAATGTTGACCAATTATCTGAGCCAGTTAAACAAGCAATTCTAGGAGCAAAAACTGAAGTAGATACTAATGAATTGATTAACCAAGCATTAGCAGATATTAAAGTAGCTTGGGAAAATATTCAACCTGAATATAAGCATGCTCTTGAAGAAATGAACACTTGGCAAAAAGTAGCAGTTGCAGCAATCAAACAAGACCGGGAAGATTTGGGTCGTGCTGCTTTAATGCGAAAGCGTAAACATCAAAAACGTGCTGATGAATTAGCAGCTAGTTTGCAGAAGTTGGCGACCATGACACAAACACTTTTACGCAGTCAAAATTTAACCGATAAAAGCAACATTAACTATAGCAATCCTAAATAGGTTGTGAACAAAAAATCTGTCAAAAAGGCAACAGGCAACAGGGGTAAGAGTTTCAGATTTTTTTATCTGTGTTTTAATTTTTTACAAATGATTTAGGGTTGCTATATAGTTAATTACTAAGTTTTGATTGACCTAGCTAAAATGTCATACTTTCTCTTTCTCTTTGTTTAACTCTTTGTTTAAAGGAAGCTTCATCTGAAGATCGGTTGCTCACCCTAGACATCTGGTGAAAAATAAATAAATCTCGATAAAATAATCAAAAATATACATTTTAGCAGCAGATTATGAGCAGTATACTTGAATATAGCAATCCTAAATCATTTGTAAAATACCTGGACTTGTTAAAAACTTCCTCCTTCTGCCTCCTGCCTTAAAGTAGTCGATTTCTTTCACGAATCATTTCACATTGCTATATATAGCAATCATGAATCTCCAAGAAATGCAACGTCGATCGGGTATGAAATATGAACAGCTAGAATAACTATTAAAATAAGCTATAAAACTAGACAATAATAAACAAGAGTTAGCCTCAGCAAAAAAGGTAATAATTATTGAATTAGGAGGTGGTCGCCGACAAAAATTATCCGCTTTTCTAGTGAATAATCTTAAGGTTAATTTATCTCAGATATTTAACAATTTTTAAGTTACTGAATCCAAATTTTGCTGTAAGAGAAATAACAGCAAATGATAGGTTTAATTATTGGTTTCCAATACTGGGAGAATTATTGCCAGCCAGTTTATTAGAACAGGTAAAAAAACGCAAGTGACCAGGTATTTGTTAAAGAAATTGCCAGCAGAGTTTGAATTAATTGTAGATATCTATGAAAGCGTAGCTCCTCTTTCTGAGGCACAGCCAATAAGTAGGTCGGCGAGGAAATTTATCGGTATGTAACGAAAAGTTAAATCAGAGTTCGAGAGTTAAATTTAATACGTTCGATACTTTATTGTCCTCTTTCTCCCCTTGCAGCCACTCCATTGATGACCGCATAAATCCCTGAAACCAATATTTACTAGGGAATTTTGACTAAATTTTTGATTCTGTTGAGACAGTTTGTCTTCGTTACATATACTTATTCTCAAATTTTACTCACTTCCCACTTTTGAGAAATATTATCTTTGGATAATTTGTAATTTGTAGGATTTGATTACCATAAAAACTCTTCAAAAGCAAGACTTGTTTCAAAAAAAAGAAAATTTAATTTTTCTGTAAATTTAACTACAGTATTCTAGCTAAATTAAGAATGTGGCAGTCGTAAAATTTATCAAACAGCTAGCTTCTGTAGAATTTAGGTGGAGAAATACTAATGCAAAATCCGACTAATAATCCCCTTTAATAAAATACCCATAATCTTTTAAAATTAAGCTACATAGCCATTACAGAAAAGATATGTAATTTCTAGGATTGCGAGACTTACAGATTCTGAGATTTTTTACCTTTTCAGAATAAAAATAGCTTAGTTAATTATGACAAACCGTAAAATCTAAAAAAAAAAGAATGTCATCTTGACTACATTACTTTTTCACTTTCATTAAAGAAAAAAAATGAGTATGTTTCTAGAAAAACTGTGAGTATTGATACGGTTAAAAACAGATAAAGTATTTAAATTCAAGTAGGATGTTATGGGAAAAAATTGATATAATGTTATGCTCAAGTAACTTGTAAAGTGTAAAGTTTTTTATCTATTAACTACTTATCTACTGAAGGAGAAGACTATGTGGGAGTATCTACCACCATTAAACGATCATAATTTACCCTATCCAGATACATTACATCCCATCGTTGTCCACTTCGTCATAGCGATGGTATTATTTGCTTTCTTATGTGATGTTATTGGTTATTTTACTCGTAATTACCGTTTATATGAAGTAAGCTGGTGGAATATGTTTTTCGCCACAATTTCTATTTTTATCGCCATAATATTTGGTCAGTTTGAAGCTGGTCTAGCACAACCCTACGAAGCAGTCCAACCGATCCTAAATTTACATACCCTGATTGGTTGGTCTCTGTCAGGAATCATTGCTGCACTTACTGCTTGGCGGTATGTGATTCGTTCAAATAATGCAGAAAAATTGCCGATGCCATATATGGGATTGGGATTACTGCTAGTAACTATAGTTTTCTTCCAAGTATATCTTGGAGATGAACTGGTTTGGGTGTATGGATTACATACAGTGCCAGTAGTGGAAGCAATAAAGGAGGGAATTTTACAATGAACCCAGAATTAATAGATAGTTTGAGTTCCCAATTAGGGGCAAATGGTCTCCCCTATGCCATCCCAATTCATCCTAATTTAGTTCATCTGACTTTAGGTTTATTTATTATGGGAATTGCCTTTGATATCGTGGGCAGACTCTTCCCCCTACAAAAACCAGTCTTTAAGTTGTTAGCAATATCCACTACTCGTTCAAACTTTTTTGATGTAGGTTGGTACAATATGCTAGCCTCATCAATCATCACATTTTTCACCGTAGCAGCCGGCTTTTATGAAATCATGCTAGCTAAACCATCCGCAGAGCTAAAAAGTGCCTGGGGATTCGGAGCAATGGATACTATGATCTGGCACGGCGTTGGTGGTGTCTTCCTGTTGGCCTTAATTGTTGGCATGACAATTTGGAGAGGATTTCAACGCTATATATGGTCTAAAGACAAACTCCAACAAGTGCAGTGGAGCTATTTAGCAGTGGGTTTAGTAATCATGTTTCTGATGTACGTTCACGGTACATTAGGAGCGCAGTTAGCTGCTGAGTTTGGAGTGCATAATACTGCTGATGCGTTGCTGAAATTAGGCGAAAACCCCAACCAAGTGCTGAAGTAATTTAGTAGAATATCTTGATATGAAAATCCGGACTATTTTGACCTTGGGAGCGATCGCTCTCGTTTTAACTGTTGTTAGTATTTGGGTTGGGCAACTATCCTACTCATGGCTTCCACCTCAAGGAGCAGCAGAATCCATATTAATCGATGACTTATTTAGCTTTCTCGTCACCCTTGGTACATTTATCTTTCTGGGGGTAACCGGAACTCTAATGTATTCAATTATTTTCCAACGAGCTGCCAAATATGACTACAGCGACGGCCCTCATATCGAAGGTAACGTCACCCTGGAAATTGTCTGGACAGCGATTCCAATTTTACTCGTATTTTGGATTGCTACTTACAGCTACAATATCTACCAACAAATGGGAATTCAGGGGCCAATGGAATTAGTGCATCTGCATACACCATTAGAAATGGAATCAGCAATGGCAGATCCATTAAAACCTGTAACTGAACCCGTAGAAGAAATCGAAGTCTTTGCCAAACAGTGGTCTTGGGTATTTAGCTATCCAGAAAATGGCGTTACTAGCACCGAACTACACCTACCAGCAGATCGACGAGTGCGGGTAGTATTAAACTCAGAAGATGTGCTGCATGGATTTTATATTCCAGCATTCCGACTGAAGCAAGACATTATTCCCAACCGCCCAATAAATTTTGAATTTACTCCCATTCGCGTCGGCAAATATAGTTTGACTGACTCCCAATATAGCGGTACTTATTTTGCCACCATGCAGGCAGATGTAGTAGTTGAATCTCCTAAAGATTATCAAAGCTGGCTGGCCGAAGCAGCAAATACCGAACTGTCTCCAGCAACTAATCAGGCAACCACTGAATATATTGAAAAATCAGATGGAGCAGTACAAGCAGGCTGGCCTACTGTTAAACCCGCGGCACCTCCTGTAGTTAATTATCACAGTTAATTGGAAGAGTAACTCCCGTTCGCGGAAGTCAAAAGTCAAAAGTTAGACTCGATCGGCTAAAAATTTTGATAAGACAATAGTTTCAGGCAATGATTTGACATTTATTTAAAGGAGCGAAAGTATTTGTGACATCCTTCCACTAAAGCACTATTGATTTTATTTGCAGATATCTAGGAAAAAATATTCCATGAAAGAAATAACAATCGACGGCATCAGTAGTAACGTAGGTTGGGTTGACGTTTACGGAAACCTAAACATCATATAGACGTTATGTTGGCTGACAGCGGTTTTTAACCCAACTTATACTTAAGCAAGCAAACCTAAAATTATGTACCCGTTTTGTTGGGTAGCGCTCCGCTTAACCCAACCTACAGAAATTTAGCTCTAGATACTCAAGGAAAAAAAATATTCCATGAAAGAAATAACAATCGACGGCATCAGTGATGTTACAGAAAAACCAGAACATAAAAAACCGCCTAACTGGCGACGATACTTCAGCTTTAGCACCGACCACAAAGTTATCGGTATTCAATATCTAGTTACCTCTTTTATATTCTTCCTAGTAGGTGGAATATTCGCCATGGTGATTCGCGGCGAACTGATGACACCAGAATCAGACCTCGTAGACCGCACAATTTACAACGGAATGTTCACCATGCACGGCACGATCATGCTGTTTCTGTGGACATTTCCATCTTTAGTTGGTCTGGCAAACTATCTCGTACCCATAATGATCGGGGCGCGAGACATGGCATTTCCCCGTCTAAATGCTGCTGCATTTTGGATGGTGCCAGTAGTCGGCATCCTAATGATTGGCAGTTTCTTTGCCCCTGGTGGCCCCGCCCAAGCAGGTTGGTGGTCATATCCTCCCGCTAGTTTACAAAATCCCACAGGTAGTTTAATCAACGGTCAGGTAATATGGATTCTTGCCGTAGCCATTTCTGGTGTTTCTTCTATTATGGGAGCGGTCAACTTCGTCACAACTATTGTGAGAATGCGGGCACCTGGCATGACATTTTTCCGAATGCCGATTTTTGTCTGGGCAGTATTTGCAGCCCAAATTATTCAATTATTCGGACTACCGGCACTAACAGCAGGTGCTGTGATGTTACTATTTGACCTCACCGTAGGAACAGGATTTTTTAATCCTGCCAACGGAGGCAACCCTGTTTTATTCCAGCACTTTTTCTGGTTTTACTCTCACCCAGCAGTTTACGTTATTATTCTGCCTATCTTTGGCGTTTTTTCCGAAATATTCCCAGTTTACAGTCGCAAACCCCTATTTGGATACAAAGTAGTAGCAATCTCATCAATGATCATCGCTGGGGTAAGTGGTTTAGTTTGGGTACACCATATGTATGCGAGTGGTACCCCTCCCTGGATGCGGATGGTTTTTATGTTGTCAACTATGTGCGTTTCTGTACCTACTGGTATTAAAGTATTTGCTTGGGTGGCGACTATTTGGGGTGGAAAAGTTCGACTAAATACTCCCATGTTGTTTGCCTTGGGTGGGTTGATCATGTTTGTGTTTGCGGGTATTACTGGCATTATGCTGTCTGCTGTTCCGGTAGATATTCACGTTAATAATACTTATTTTGTGGTCGGTCATTTTCACTATGTTCTCTACGGCACCGTGACCATGGGAATGTTTGCTGCCATTTACCACTGGTTCCCCAAGATGACCGGAAAAATGTATTATGAAGGTTTGGGTCAATTACACTTTTGGCTGGCATTTCTTGGCACCAACCTCAACTTTTTACCCATGCACCCATTAGGTTTACAGGGAATGTTGCGCCGAGTTTCTTCCTATGCGCCTGAATATGAGTTCTGGAATGTGGTTGCAAGTCTAGGGGCGTTTTTGTTAGGAATGTCTACTTTGCCGTTTATTTTAAATATGGTGGGTTCCTGGATACAAGGTAAGGAAGCACCTGCTAACCCTTGGCGGGCGATCGGTTTAGAGTGGATGATTTCTTCCCCACCAGATGTAGAGAATTTTGAGGAGATTCCGATAATTATTTCTGAACCCTACGGTTATGGTAAATCAGAACCTTTGACTTCTAACGACCCCAACGGACATCACGCAGAAGTTCCCGAACCTGTTAATTAGGTGGTAGGTTGGGTTAAGCGACAGCGCAACCCAACAAAAATATCTGTCTGTAATATGCGTCTGTAGCGACAGCGCAACCCCAAAAAAATATCTGCTAATATGTGTCTGTTGGGTTTATCCTACGGATAAGCTGGCGCTAACGGTTCCTCAACCCAACCTACGCCTGTTAACTGTTAACGCAGTTCCTCCGGCAGGAGGCTAACTGAAATGACCTACCACTTTCTAAGCGCAGCGAGGATAAAAACAGTAAATGAAAGGAGAATTAAAATATGGATAGTTCGATCGCGCCAGAACAAGTGCATGAACCTTTGCATTCAGCAGTTGCCGAACATACCCATGACGAAGAAGGCAATAGTATGTTCGGGTTTATCGTTTTCCTACTTTCGGAAAGCGTAATTTTCTTGAGTTTCTTTGTCGGATACATTGTCTACAAAACAAGTGCCACCGACTGGTTGCCAGAAGGTGTTTCTGGTTTGGAAGTTAGAGAACCTGCTATTAATACAGTAGTTTTGGTTTCTAGTAGTTTCGTTATCTATTTTGCAGAAAAAGCTTTAGAACGTAATGACCTAAAATGGTTTCGCATCTTGCTATTTGCCACAATGGCAATGGGAACTTACTTTGTAGTGGGTCAAGGAATTGAATGGAATAGTCTAGAATTTGGTTTCACAACGGGAGTATTCGGCGGAACTTTTTATCTGTTGACAGGTTTCCACGGTCTGCACGTTATGACGGGTATTTTGTTGCAAGGCATTATGTTGGGTCGCTCTTTCATTCCTGGCAACTATGACAACAGTCACTTTGGCATCAATGCTGCTTCTTTATTTTGGCATTTCGTTGATGTGATTTGGATTATTTTGTTTATCCTCATTTATGTATGGCAGTGAAATAATTAGGAGTCAGGAGTCAGAATTAAATTTTATCTGTAGCGGACTATCTACATAATTTTGAAAAGTTAATAGTGTGAGCGTCTCGCTCACCCACGAGAGTTTGTCAGGTGGGCAAATATTTAACTTTCCAGATTTATCCTAAGTCAAGTGAAATTTGCCCACCCTACTACCTAACACTAAAAAAAATTATTAAAGGATTAAAGGAAAAATCAAATGATTATTGACGACCAACATTATGATGTGATTATTGTCGGGACAGGTGCAGGAGGAGGAACATTAGCCTATAAACTTGCTAGTACCGGAAAAAAAATACTCATCTTAGAAAGGGGTAATTTTATGCCTCTGGATATACAAAATAAAGCTAACGTTGATATCTTTAAAAAAGAACTTTATCGTGCCCCTGAAAATTGGTACGACAACGCAGGCGAACCATTTTCTCCTCAGACAAATTATGCTATTGGTGGTAATACCAAAATCTATGGCGCAGCCCTAATTAGGATGCGAGAAAAAGACTTTGAAGCTGTGGAACATCAAGAAGGAATTTCTCCAGAATGGTCTCTCAAATACAAAGACTTTGAACCTTATTACAACGAAGCAGAAAAACTTTATAAAGTTCATGGTCAGGCTAGCAACGACCCAACCGAACCTCCTCACAGTGCAGAATATCCTTATCCCCCAGTTCACCACGATCGAGAAATTCAAAAAGTTGTAGAAGCGATCGCCGAACAAGGTCTACATCCAGAAACTTTACCATTAACTCTTACCCGCGAGGAAGAAGACCCCACCGGAGACTCTGAAGTTTTCGGTATTGCACCATTGCTCAACGATCCAAATATCACTATCAAAACTGGTGCTAAAGTAGTTCGGTTACTCACCAACTCCTCTGCAAATACTGTCAAAGCAGTGGAAGCAGAAATTAATCAGCAATCATTTCTATTTTTCGCAGATATTATTGTACTTGCCTGTGGTGCCGTCAACTCAGCAGCATTACTATTACGTTCTGGTAACGAAATACATCCCAATGGTTTAGCCAACAGTTCCGGTTTGGTCGGGCGCAACCTGATGAAACATCTGATGACTACCATAGTGCAACCTAGCCCCAAACCTAACTCTGGGAACTTTCTCAGAAGTGTGAGTGTGAATGACTTTTATTGGGGAGATGAGAAATTTGACTACCCCATGGGTCACATTGAAAACACAGGTGGGCTGCTACAAGATATTACTTTTGCCGAGTCTCCACCAATTTTATCTGTCTTAGCAAAAGCAATGCCTGGGTTTGGGTTGAAGCAGCTAGCATTGCGTTCCATTGGTTGGTGGCTACATTCGGAGGTCGTTCCAGACATCAATAACCGAGTTGAAGTCAAGGGAGATAAGCTTTTCTTCTATTACAAACCCAACAACTGGGAAGCACACGATCGCCTAGTACATCGTTGGATGGATGTATTGAAGTTGGTAGACAAAGCGGTTGGAAATTCTGTCTTGAAGCGGGGCAATCTTTATCCCCGTGGGGAAGTTCCCATTGAGGTTGTAGCAAACCAGTGCGGTACTTGTCGATTTGGAGAAGACTCAAAAACATCAGTTTTGGCTCTTAACTGTCGGACTCACGATGTGGATAATTTATATGTTGTGGATAGCAGTTTTTTCCCATCAAGTTCGGCAGTAACTCCTGCTTTGACTATTATTGCTAATGCTCTACGGGTAGGGGAACATTTGAAAGAGCGGTTGCAGTAGGGATAGTTTGATTATTTGACACTCCACGGGATAAATCCGCGTGGATTCGCTCAAGTTGTTTAAACACCGGATAAATCCACCAGTTTAAACAACTCATTAGGTAGAATTAATATCCTCCCGACGTTGCCCTTAAGAGACAACGCGGGATTCCTAACATTTACGAATTAACTGAAAACTTCTGTAAAGTAGAAGGAGGTTTTTTTGATAAACATAGCTATGCAACCGAATTTTAGTCAGACATTTTTATAAGTTCGCCTAGCTGTAACAGGTTTAAACTGAGTATCCACAAATTGCACCGGATGATATGTTTCAATCCACAAATGAGCGCCACAATTTAAGGGGTTATAAGGCTGATAAACTATACGACACCGACCGAGAATTTCCATTTGATAGCCCAAATCGTTACGGTTTCCCTGCTTGATAGACACTACTGGTTTCAATTGCTCCGGAGTCATTAGAGGATCGTATTTAATTCTCTTGCCATTTGATTTAATTTTCTGCTGATTAACATGAATTATCGTTGGCTTCTTTCGCAGGTGATGACACCAGACACCTTTAGGACCTCTAGTGCCAGGTATAACAACAGGCATTTTCCCATAAACAGGAATTCGCCAAAATCCATTATGCTTATAAGCACCTTTAATTCTATTTTGAGAAAGTAAGGCTCTTACCCGTTGACAACAGATACCCAATAAAAAAGCTGCTTGTCTAGTTGTGATAATAGTCATTTTTACTCTAGCACTATAGTTTTTATAATATACTAATTTTAAATTTATACTTAACATAGCATACTTATCAAAACGATAAAATCTGTTACATTTGTTACATTTAATTAATAGACTTGTCGCTTTATCAAGGTCGAAAATGGCTTTGTTGCACAAAAAAGAGAAATGAGGGTAAAAATTAGGTGTGAGTGGTATAAGAAACCAAAACCCAAGTCCAAAGACTCGTCAAGCCAAAACCCAAATCTAAGTCCAAGTCTCCCTATAGAGTAAACAATTAGTCTGAATATGATGCTTCTTTGTTTGCTCCGCATTCCGTAGGAAAACAAAGGGGAAATCTGAAATTTTGGCTATCTGAGGAAGTGATAGAGCAGTGGCTCAACCAAGAAAAAACAGGATTTCGGGGGGCATCTAACACCTACAGTAACGTCGCGATCAAATTAATAGCTACGCGACAATATCTTATGAATTATAATTAAAGTCTTACCAAAAGCTAAGTAAAGCTTCCTGAAAAAGTCTCCAAAGTAAATCTATAAGTCACAGAGCTTGCCAAATAGTCTTTCGTCAACTCTTATAATTTGATAGACCCTCAGAGCTTAACTTTTTATTTCTTCACGGGGCAATAAGTAAATTACGCCCGAAATTAAAGTTAAAGCTACCGCAATCCAAAAAATAATTATAGTTGGAGTTTCCCACAGTTCAGATAGAGGAGCAATTAATAAAGAAATGGCAATAATTTGACTCACAGTTTTTAATTTCCCCCAAATATTAGCGCCCGAAATTTTAGTTTGATTGATCCGCCAACCAGCTATTGTTAACTCTCGACCTAATATTAAAAACACTCCCCAAGCTGGCACTTCGCCTAATTCAATTAATGCTAATAGGGGTGCTAATACTAATAATTTATCTACTAAAGGGTCTAAAAATTTACCTAAATCAGTCACTTGGTTTAGTTTTCTTGCTAAATAACCATCTAAAAAATCTGTGCCTGCAGCAACTATGAAAATCACCATACATATCCAACGACTATTATCAGTTGGGTTAGCAAGAGTATAAAGAATGAATGGTACTCCCAAAAGACGAGAAAAAGTAATCGAATTAGGTATATTCATAACTATTTATCCTGATTTGCTGTAACTTTTGTACAAAATGTATTTGAGTAATTATCTACTACAACGAATTAAAAATTATCTCTCTGACGTAGTAATCTTACAGCGGTTTTCAGTTGGGTAGACCACAGTAGGGACGTTCCATGGAACGTCCCTACCATATTTTGCTTGTGACGATGTGGTTCATCGATTTGAAAAGCGCTGTAAGTAGTTATCAGCTATTAGCAACTCACCAATCAATTCAAAAGTATTCCTTGCCTAAGTGCTCTAAACCTGGAGTCATATCATGTCCGGATAATAGTGTGATAAAAAAACTTTCTCCTCTTCTTCTTCTTTTTTCTTCCCTCCTATACGGGTAATTTCTGAAGGAATGCTGCACAAACATGGAAAGCGGAGCATTCAGCAGGAAATTACCCCGACAGACTCCTCCCTCGTTATTTATAACTATTCAACCGGACATGATATCAAACATCTCCGCCGTTTTTAGGGCGCATATTGGGATAGGTTCAAATCCCCTATACCTTTAATTGCTGAACGCTCAATCCTAAGCGCTAATTAACTACCTGGTGACTCTTCACCCTAATCTTGACACTCCCCCGGCTGAAAGCACGGAGAATTCTTCGTTCAGCGATCCAAGTTGCTGAGACAAGATTTCTCCAGCCTCAGTAGTGCTAGAATCTCCCGTTTGTTTGCAAAGCATGGCGAGTGGAGCGAGCCATATCGATTCAGTTTTCCTTTGACCTTGAATTCGTAGACGATCATAGTTTGACGCTGGTTTGCTTGGCGTATATCAGTAGTTTAGCACGTTCAGTCCAATTTTGGAGACTCGATTTAAGTTAACCGTCCTAAAAGGACGGGGCTTGAAACCCGTCTTTTTAGGTCAAAATACTCCTTGACATTATCTGACTGAAATAGCTATAATTATTAATTTTAATATGTATAATCAAAAATATAAAGAAATAATTAAAAAATTTCAAAAAACTAGACCGGTGTAGAATAACAAAGAATAATATTAAACTAAAAAAACAATTTTTTGGTAACTTCTAGCTTTCCTAAAAATAAAAGAGAATGAACAAAAACTTTCCCCAACTCCTAGATGATTATACTATAGCAATACAAAATTACCTGACTGTTTGTAATTCACAAATGAAGCAAGTTGCCTATGAAATAGGAAGCTACGCCCTAGCAAATGATTTAGGCATCACAGAAATTATAAATATTCATCAACAGGCCTTGGAAAATATATTACCAAGGTTTGGGCACGGCCAAGATTTTACACACATCATCAAAGCAACAACAGAATTTTTAGCTCAAGCTCTGCTGGCATTTGAAACAAAAAATCTACCACAGCAACAAAATTTATTTAATACCACAAATAATAAATCAGAACTGGATAATAATAATCAAATTTTATTCAACCAAAATGGTAGAAATTCGGTAGATGTAAAGCAAAGCTTGATAGTTGATTTAAGAGATGGTAATAGCAATCAACCAACAAACAATCGAATAAATAATCAACTTCTGTATGAATGGAATACAGAAACTAATACAATTACTTGGGAAGATTATACAGAAAAAATTCTAGGTTACTCTGCTACAGAAATACCGAGAAAAATGGAAGAGTTAATAGAGTTAATTCATCCACAACAACAAGAAATAGTTATCCACACAATTCAACAAGCGCTTGCCGAGAAAACCCCGATTCTACTTCAATATCCGATCCGTTGCCAAAATGGTAATTATATATTTATAGAACATAAAGGTCAGTTTTTTAGAGATAATAAGGGTAATCTCTGTAGATTAATGGGATTATTAGAAGATATTAGCGATCGCAAACAAGTAGAAGCAAAAATTCACTTTCAGTCTCGACTATTAGACTCAGTGCAACAAGCGGTAGTCGCCACTGATTTACAAGGCAAAATAATTTACTGGAATCACTTCGCTGAAGTTATGTTTGGTTGGTCAGCAAAAGAAGTACTAGGTGCTCAAGTCAATGAAATCATCTCAACTTTAACTACAATAAAAGTTAGTGAAATGATTGACCGCATAGCAACTGGAGAAAGTTGGTCTGGTGAGCTGATCGTTGAGCGACGAGATACCAAAAAATTGCCCATAATGGAAATCGACTCTCCTATCTACAACCAGCAGGGAAATGTAATCGGTATCAGCAGTATTATGGTGGATTTGACCGAACGCAAACGCATGGAGTCAGCACTAAGACAAAGTGAAGATCGATTTCAAGTTGCCATTAAAAAATCCCCCATCACGGTTTTTCATCAAGATACTAACTTACGCTACACATGGATTATTAATCCTCCTGTTGAATTTAATCACCAGACAATAGTGGGAAAACATGATACAGATTTATTTTCATCCACCGATGCTCAAAATTTGATTGCCATTAAACAACAAGTGCTAGAACTAAAAATAGGTTGCAGACAAGAAATATTTTTAACTATTAATGGGGTAATTAAATATTATGATATGAATTTAGAGCCACTCAAAAATGAAATAGGAGAAATCATTGGCATTACAGGTGCTTTTTATGACATTACTAAACGTAAACAAGCTATTTATGCTCTGCAAGAAGCCGATCGACACCTGAAACTTCATGTAGAAAATTCACCTTTAGCTGTAATAGAATGGAATCAGAAAATGTTGGTAAAACGTTGGTCAGGACAGGCAGAAAAAATCTTTGGTTGGCGCTCGGAAGAAGTAATCGGCAAAAAAATTAGTGAGTTTGGTTTGATTCACAAGGAAGACTTAGCAGAAGTAAACCAAGCTATCAAAGATTTACTAGAGGCAAAAATTCCTCATAACTTATGCCAGAACCGAAATTATACTAAAGACAGTCAAATAGTTTACTGCCAATGGTACAATTCAGCAGTAGTAGATGAATCAGGCAAAGTAGTTTCAATACTATCCCTAGCAGAAGATATTACTGCACAAAAACAAGCAGAAACAGAGCGAGATAGATTACTGCAACAACTAGAACAACAAAATCAACTATTGGAAGACCAAGTTAGAGCCAGAACAGCTCAACTAGCAACCGAACTCTTTCAACGACAACGAGTAGAAAGTATCCTGAAAAAGCTGGTCGAAGCTACAGCTACATTTACAGGAAAAGATTTTTTCCCAGCCTTAGTTGAGCAGTTAGCATTAGCCCTTGGTGTGGATAACGCCATGATTTCTCAATTGCGCGATCGACAACTGCATATTCTTGCTTCCTGGTCACACAAACAGTTACAGCCAAATACGAGCTACGACATTTCTGGTACTCCCTGTGAAATGACTATTACCCAAGGAATTTACCATTGTCACTCTCGGGTGCAACAACATTTCCCAAAAGATCCAAACTTATTGGCAATGCAAGCTGAAAGTTATCTAGGAGTAGCACTAGTTGACAGAAAAGGTCAAGCTATTGGCACTCTTTGCATCCTTAATAACAAACCTCTAACAGATGTACTCCGCTTTCAGAGAATTCTCAAGGTATTTGCCACTAGAGCAGTTGCAGAATTAGAACAACAACAAATCATAGAAGCATTACGTCTAAGTGAAAAAAGATATCGCACCTTAATCAAAAATTTTCCTGATGGGGCAGTTATGTTATTTGATTCTAACTTACGTTACCTCTTTGCTGATGGAGCAAGTTTAGCGGCAATGAACCTATCTAGAGAATTATTGGAAAATCAGACAATTTGGCAGAGCTGGTCAGCAGATATTTGTGAAATACTGGAGCCAAAATATCGCACTGCTTTAGAAGGTATCGCTCAAACTTTTGAAATGCCTTTGAATCATCGTTTCTATCTTGTCAAAACTTTACCTGTTAAAAATGATAGTGGGGATATATTTGCCGGAATGGCAATTATTCAAGATATTACGGAACGCAAACAGGCACAAGAAGCACTGCAACTAAGTCAATTTTGCTTAGACCAAGTTAGCGATCGTATTGGTTTATCAGATATAGAAGGTCGCATCTTGTATGCAAATAATGCTGCCTATAAAGCTTTTGGCTATTCTCAGGAGGAGCTTTTGACTATGAAAGTTCAAGACATTGACCCCAACTATCCGAAAGCTGAATAGTTGAAGCATTGGCAACAACTGAAACAGCAAGGTACACAAAGAATTGAATCTGTACATCGAGCTAGGGATGGCCGAGAGTTTCCTGTAGAAATTACTCTGACTTATCTTGAGTATAAAGGGAAGGAATATAATTGCTCCATTGGTCGCGACATTACCGAGCGTAAACAAGCACAAGCAGGTTTATGAAACAGTGAAATCATGTCCGGTTGAATACTTATAAATAACGAGGGAGGAGTCAGGAGTCAGGAGTCACGCATCAGGAGTCAGGAGGGAAGAAAAAGGAAGAAAAAGGAAGAAAAATAGGAGAAAAATAGGAGAAAAAAGAAAAATAAGAGGAGAAAGTTTTTTATCACTAATTATCCGGAGATGATATGAAATTAAACTTCAAATCCATCTAGTTTACTTATTAGCAGAAGTGGCAAAAGTGAGGAATTTTTTTGTTTAACTGAATCTAGATTTTAAATGGTTCATAGTTAAATAAATACATTCAAAAAATACATTCAAAAGTATTATTAATATTTTAAGATTTTAGGATATTTAATATTTTCTGGCGATCGCACAAAATCCGCTATTTTTTCTGGCCCCGCCTGTTGCAATTTTTTTAACAGTTCGCTACTTTCTGTTAATAATTTATCAACATTAATGCCAAAATAACTAGGCTGATAATAATGCAATTTACTTACACCTTCCCCCAACAACATTACAGCACCACGCCAATTTTCATTTCCCATGTGATAAAGTCCGACTGCAATTTGTAGAACTCCTTGATAAAACTTTTTTTCTGGTTCTCCAGATTCCATCCATAAAGCTTCAAGAGTATCGTGACATTCGTAGAATTCTTTTTGGTTAAACTCTGCTATTCCTTGCCAAAACCCTTGGGGAATTTCTGCTTGTTCAAAAGTCATCAGACCCTCCCGGCAGCTTGGAGACCCCAGTGTTTCAACCGGGGGAGGAAAAGCGCCACGGCGGTTTTAACCGCCAGTGTCATATTAGTTGTATTGGTATCCATCACTTTTGTATATAGATTGGCAGTATTTATGGTTAATTCCCTGAACTACTTCAGTTGCAGTTTGTATGTTGAAACTACCTGATTTTCGACAAGCAACGCGACCAGAATAGTATCCAGCTTTTTTACCTCTGGGCACATTAGCAACTACTAAATCACCAGTTTAAAATCCAAAAAAGCTTTTTTGTCTTGGTCTATGGCCTCT
>JBARXI010000316.1:0-6836 GCA_049647275.1 Microcoleaceae cyanobacterium | reverse complement strand
TAAAACCACCGATGCCCCAAACTGAAATTTAACTAAGCAAAAACTTCTATTGCTACATAAGCAATAAAACCACCGACATCCCCAAACTGAAACTAAAAATTTCTATTGCTATTTTTCCTTGTTATATTTTTCAACTATTCAATAACTATAAACGTCAACTTTCATTCAGAGGTAAAGATGAACTCTAACTATAGTTTAAACACTTTCGTAAATTTATTCTTCCAGCTTCAGTCTTTTCTTTTTCCTTCTGCCTTCCTTGTGATTCCTTATACAACAACAGCAATAGTATTATTTCAACCTACAGCTACAGCCTTAATGGCAGATGAAGTCAATCAAATAGCTGCGGAATTTACAGTATTAATTGATGGAATAAACCCAGCTTCTGGAGTAATCATTTCCAAGAAAAAAGATACTTATTATGTTTTAACTGCAAAGCACGTTGTGGAAACCCAAGATGAATATGCAATTCTGACTAAAGATGGCGAAAGATATGAAATTGATTACCGAAGAGCGATTAAATTACCAGGAGTAGATTTAGCAGTTTTAGAATTTGAGAGTAAGAAAAAATATCAAACTGCAACTTTAGCTAAGTATGATTATCAAGCAGATTTTCGCCATGTATTTGTATCTGGTTGGCCTGAGTCTAGATTACCTTTTTCTGAAAAAGAACGTTTATTCACTGCTGGATTATTAATCAACGAAGATTATGAATTAGCTTTTATCAAAGACCCTGTTTCTAATGGTTATGAACTTTTTTATAATAATATTACTGAATTGGGTTTGAGTGGAGCGCCTGTTTTAGATACTCAAGGAAGAGTAATCGGAATTCATGGTGCTTCTGAGGGTACTAAAATTTATGATGAGGAGTCTAATTCAGTGGCGAGAGTTAGTATTGGTTTTAGTTATGGTATCCCAATTAATACTTTTTTGAAGTTGGCAGATAAGTTAAATATGGGATTAAGTTTTAAGTTAGAAAATTGGCCTCCACCGCCACTAACTCAGAAAGAAGCTGTTTCTATAGAGGCTTATTTACAAGTTCCAGAAACAACGGATATTTCTAGTGCAGCAGCATGGGCAAATCGGGGAAATAATTTATATCGATTAGAGAGATTTGAGGAAGCATTAGTAGCTTTTGAACGCTCCATTAAAATCCGGGAAGATTTTTATCCGGCTTGGTATGGCAAGGGAAATGTATTGTCGGCTTTGAGTAGGTATGATGCAGCAATAGATGCTTATCAAAAGACTGTGAAAATTAAGCCAGATTTTTATTTGGCTTGGCGAGACCAAGGTGCTTTATTGGCTTATTTGGAGAAACCGCACGACGCATTAATATCTTTTAATCAAGTAATTAGATATAAGCCGGATGATTTTGTGGTTTGGTATTTGAGAGGAAATATTTTAACTACAAATTTTCGGGAATATAAAGAAGCGCTCGCTGCTTATGACCGAGCAATTCAATTAAGGTCTGATTTTGCTGATGCTTGGATTGGTAAAGGTGAAGCTCTTTATCGTTTACGAAGTTATCAAGAGGCTCTAAATTCTTTGGAAATGGCTATTAAGTATGATTCAGAGCGGGAAATTGCTTGGGGTTTGAAAGGTTCGATTTTATTAGAAATGGAAAATTATGATAAAGCTTTATCTGCTTATAATCGAGCTATTAAAATTAATCCTAATGATGCACAGCTTTGGATATTAAAAGCCAAAACTTTAGTGGCATTAAGAGAAGTAGAAAAAGCTAGAGAAGCTGCACAACAAGCATGGAAAATTCAGCCTAATGACCCGGAAGTATTGAGTTTTTTAAATGCTTTAGATGAAAATCGTTTACCGCCATATTCGGTTGAGTGGATGCCAAATAGAACTAAGGCAGAAATTAGAGATTATCCCCGTAGTCAAAAACCCAATTTATTGTGGTAATTAATAGACTTGTCGCTAAATAGATTGAAAAAACCGCTAAAACCTATAGGGGAAAATTATTTCAAGCATTTTAAGCCTCCCAGAGCTACAAGTTTGACATAGCAAGGGTTTTCAGAATTTTTTACTTTAAGCAGAAGGCAGAAGGAAAAATCTTGCTCAGGGACTCTCAGAGCGAAACAAATTCAGGGTTTAATTCGTAAGATGAAGCAGAAAATTAAGAAAATTGAACAAGAAGGAGAGGTGGCTCCTTGTGAAGTTCATATCATTCGTTATCAAGTCAATAGAAATCAGAAACTGTACTATTATTATAAATTACAATCGGCCTCACCCATTTTTTCCATGGCTACTGACAGTCACAAAAAAACTAAATATAAATATTTAGGAAAAGCTGGAACTGAAGCTCATATTGATGCGGTAGAAAAAATGACTCGAAGAGATATTATTGATGAGTTAGAGAGGATAGTTCATTCCATTCAAGAAAGTTATTTAAATATCTGTTTCGGTGGAGAAATTGAACCAGAGCCATCCTCTGATTTTCAGGATGATAAATAATGTCAGAAACGAAGATAATTCCAGATTTGATTCTGTCTTTAAACCTTAATTGCAAGAGTTAGTGTAAATATTACGCTAACTACTTTTTTTGTCCAAAGTCCAATAATATAGCAGTCCTATTTCAGCCCTTGTAAAAATATCTCACAAAAAGGAAACAGCTAATCTGGCAACAGAGTCTCAGATTTTTATCTGTGTTTTGATTTATGACAAATGATTTAGGATTGCTATATATGGCAGTTCAGATACTTTTGAAGTATAAAGTTATAGGTTTTAGGGAACGCCGGAACTGGGAACACCAGAAGAATGAAAAAATACTGTATCTTATTCAAAAGATAACCACTATATCATTGGAAGCGCCGTCGTACTCCTAATCCTCCTAATCATTTTAGTAAGCACCTACGCAGAGCGAGCCATTTAACTCAAATATACACCAAAATTAGCTTCAGAGCAATAATCATGTATTCTTTATATATCAATACTTTTAGACTTTCCTGAGTGATGACCGATCTAGTTGCGATCGCACCATTTTCACCCTCAAATTACCCCCTAAATACGCAAGTTCAACTTTTTTTGTAAAATTCAATTTAAATTACAAATCATTAAATAGATAGAATATAAGCATAACTAATAAAGAAGCTAAAGAAAACTTTAAAAAAGCGAACCACCTGCGAGTCAAAGGTTTCCTCAGCGTCAGGACGGAGCCAGAAAACAGTCATCGCAAATAGAAGAGAAAATTAATTTAATTAATCAACATAGGGTTCCAGAAAAATCCGAGCAGAAACGACCCATTCTCTATTGGTGTCAACATGTTTGCGAAGCATTCGGTAGGAAAACTAGAATTGGATTAAAAACTATAACAGGTAAAATCATTACTGCCTGTGGAGTCAAACCGATGGGCCTATATTAATAGTTAGGGTGAATATTTATCGCTTTATGGTTTAGTTGAATCAAAAACAGGAGACTCCTTTTTTGATGAATTTAGTCATTGAGATACTCCTGGCTTTGAAGGATTTTTAGAGCTTTTTGCTCAAAAAGCTCATTCAGGAAATTCATATAATGTAGCTAGATAATGGACCGGCAAATCTAGGAAAAGAATTGTCTATTCCTCATAAGATAATGTGACTATTTAAACCTCCTTATTGTCCTGAAGTTAATCCCATTGAAAGATGCACCGAAAGAGGTGAAAACATTATTGAAAAATCAAGTTTTAGATTCATTAGATTCCTGAAGAAGAATCCTGATAAATAGACATAGGCGTGGAAAATAAATAAACCTTTTAATTAAATCGGAATCGGAAAGAAAAAGTCACCATAAAAATCCTTTTTTGTGCCTTCGCGCGTAAAAATATCTTACCTGTTGCCTCTTGCCTGACGGAGCTGTTTCCTACTTCTGCAAAAAATCTATATTTTTTTCCCAGAGGTCTAATATATTAGGTAGATTTCGTCAAAAAGATATCGCTTCTGTAACCGGATATGATTTTATTATTGAAGTATTATGTGTATCGAACTTTAGGAAATTAATATAAAACGAAAAGTATAGCTTATTTGATGCCAGGGTGCATCTGATTATTTCTGCAATATGCTGTAATATCATGTCCGGTAGCATCGGTATTATAAATTTAAGAAAGGAAAAAGGCTTTGGCAATCTAGGAGAGAAGGAAGAAGATTTGAAAGAATGAAAAACTAAACTTAAGTAGATATTTAGCTAAACATTTACACAAACGATGCCAACGGACTTGATACAGCCTATTCCATGTAACTGTGATACATTAACTTAAGTAGTTCAGCGATGTTTAAATTATACTAGCTACTGCAGTTAAGTATTTAATATTCTCAATACTTCAAAAACTATTTTACAAACTGTTTTTACTGTACTTCATAAACCTGGAATCTGCTGTATAAGTAATCAGCTAACAGGCATTTAAACTGGATTTTTGAGGTCAGCAAAATAAAAATATTCCCGAATTTATTTCCTACTAACTATTCCCAGTTGCCTGCTGCCTCATTTCAAAAAAATCAAAAGAGAGAAAAAAGATTAAGTATCTTGGGACTATTTAGCCAAGAAGAAAGCTTTGAATCTGGAGGAAAGTTAGGAGGATTTCAAAGTAAATCTGATATATAAATGATAAATTGGCAAGCAGAAAAAGCTGAAGAGACTCTGAATAAAAGGGGGAAAATAACAGTGATTGTTTTAGATAATTAATTATCAGATATACAAAAGTCAAGAAGTCAAAAAAAATCTAGAAAGATGAAGAAAAAAAGGATGGGAATTTTTCTTGATTTCTGCTTAGAGTCCCGAATTAAATTTAATTGAACCAGAGTGGCATCAATTAAAAACTCATGAATGCTCTGGGAGAATGTTTGAGGATGAATATGATGAACGTAATGGCTGTTATAGATGGCATAGAAAAAAGGAGAAAAAAGGAGCAAAAAGGAGCAAAAAGAATAATTGTGTTTGGGTGCATATTTAGATTTGATTTGATTTGATTTGATCGGATTAATCGAAAAAGTAGAAAACAAAAATGATTGCTATTTAGTCGTTTAATTATACCGACCTACTTAGATACTGTTTAAGATTAGCTTCAACGACAATCTTTTAGAATATTTGTGAACAATATTTTCGGAAAAACACGGAACATTAAGACGTGTTTTTGATTCTATAAAATTAATAATAGTGTCTAAATTAAAAAGCCAGGGTCATCCTGTAGAATCGCCCCCTGAACCCAGAGAGATTATGTTGATCATCTCTGAGATTTATTGTGTTTTGTATTAATTGAGGTCTGCTGAAGTCTCTATCTTAGTCGTAGTAGGGTAGAAAAATCTTGAGTTATTTAGAGCAATGATAAATCTTATGATATGGCAGGTAACAGGGAAAAGCTTCAGAAAGGAACAGGCAACAGTGAGAAAAATATTTACCCTGATTCTGTCGCTCGTCAGTCTATGTGCTAAACAACTCGTTCTTTACTATATTTATTTGCCCACCTTTGGCATTAATTGAGGTCTGGTGAAGTTTTAGCAATAAAACTGAGTTATCTATCCGGATATCTGAACATAGTTCAGAATTTTATACTAAAACTTGCAGATATAATTATTCCTCTTCTGTCACTTTCCGAAAACTCTTGTAATTTATAAATTCTAGAGCTTTTGCAGATCGGGCGATAGCCTGCTTTTTTCTGACTAGAAATTCCAGATAGCCGTGAAATTGCCACCCATTCGATGCTCAAACTTTGTATTCCTTGTTATAGCTCCTTTCGGTGGAAGTTCAAATAATAGAAAAAACCGGAGAGTGACAGAAGAGGGTTATTCTTGACTTGATTTCAAACGCCAAAATATTTTTCTCAACAAAAAACTATTAATCACACTTGAAGAATGTATTAGGTATTAGGTTCAAGAATATGGGGATTCAATCCCAACCAATTGTGTGGCTTTAAACAAGAGTTTCTCCCAAAGTATTCTTAAGCTAAAACCTACCATCAAAGGAAGAGTAGCTACGAGAAAAATTACATCAAAATATTCATTTTATTACAGGAAAAGGAGTAATATATGGTGACATTAATGGCTGATAAAGACAGATTTTTGTCAGAGGAAGAGATAGAAGCCTCTCAGTTTAACCCTACAGGTAATATTAGTGGCTTAAAATTCAATGACACAAATACCAATGGTAGATTAGACCCCGGTGAATTTGGATTAGGAAATTTCACCATTTACCTAGATATTAATAACAACGGTTTCCTCGACTTCAACGAACCTGCCAACCTGACAAATAGCTCAGGAGGTTACTTTTTTGGCAACCTACCACCCAACAACTATGTAATTAGAGAAATTCAGCAACCAGGTTTCATCCAAACTACCCCCGACCCTTTCGTAACAGTCAACCCAGGCAGCAATATTACTGGTATAAATATTGGCAACAATAGTAACAGAGGTAGCATTAGTGGCTTAAAATTCAATGACACAAATACCAACGGTAGATTAGACCCTGGTGAACTTGGCTTAGGAAATGTCACTCTTTATTTAGACCTGAATCAAAACGGATTTTTTGAAGAAGGAGAACCCCCAACTATTACAGGCAGCAACGGCCAATACTCATTCCAAGACTTACCTCCCAATACCTATATAGTTCGAGAAATTATCCCACCAGGATTTATTCAAACTACTCCAGACCCAGTGCTAAATGTCAGCCAAGGCAGTAACATTACCAACATCAATATCGGCAACGTTAATAGTAGGGGTAGTATTAGTGGGATAAAATTTAACGACACTAACAGTAACGGTAGATTAGACCCTGGTGAACTTGGCTTAGGAGATGTCACCCTTTATCTCGACCTGAATAATAACGGCTCTTTTGAAGAAGGAGAACCCCCAACTATT
>JBARXI010000315.1:0-9908 GCA_049647275.1 Microcoleaceae cyanobacterium | reverse complement strand
TCAGTACTATAATTCGCTTGGTAAACACAGAAACAAATAAATAATTTTCACCACTTCACCTACCACCTACCACCTACCACCTAAAACCAGCAAATTTTGTACCTCATCAGTATGGGAAATGCTATATTTTGGTTAATCCAATCATTAACCCCGTGGCAATCTTTAGCCAAGCAATTAAATTGGCAGATTGGGTCGGTGCAGTTAATCCTTTCTCCAGGAGGTTAACTTTTTTTACTGCCTTGCAATGACAAGATTAGACTCTTTTTATACTATCTTGATAAATGAGGTTTTTACTTAATAATTTAAGTAGTTATCAACTCTAGCATTACTTTTGCAAAAAAATATAATTCCCAGAAACCGTAGTAGGGGTAATTTCCTCCGGAATGCTCGGCTTTCCATAAATTACCTCTACTCTTCTAGAAAATTTGATAACCATTCTTTGATGTAATAAGTCGCATAACAATCATCTTCATTATAAATAATAATTGCATCTAACAAAGAGCGATCGCCAGTCTTCAACCATTGCTCATACCAACAGACAGACTGAGCGCCGTTAGCTTCTGGATTACGCCATTCAAAACCTAACCAACGGGCAATATTTTTGAGGGCATAACTTTCTACGGGTAATGTAATAGTTTGAGTTACCACTTGATGGATATCTACAAATCTTTTTAACAATGGTTTCCACTGATAACCTGGAGTTTTATAAAGTTTAGCTAGTCTTTTTACAGTTTGAACTTCATATTCACAGAAGTGATAAATTGGTGCGATGGGATATTTCCAAACTAAGTCTAAAAACTGATACCAAATCAACTCTTCATCTAGAGGTTTCTCAGCTAAATTGAGATAAAATTTTTCTGTATTTTGGCGTTTATCAACTACTAATACACCATGTAAATAATCTAGACTAATTTCTGGTTGAGCTTCAATATCAAAATATAGTTCTACAGGTGAGTTTACCAATTGATTTAATCTTAATTTAGGAATTGATAAAGTTTGAGTATCTGGTTCAAGAGTTAATTTTTCAGTTCTGAGAATTGCCTGATTTGTCAATACAGATTTCGCTTGTTGAACAACTTGTATACTGACTCCATCAATAAATTCGGGGTAACTTTCTAAATCATTAGGATTAGTATAAGCCAGAGATTCTAAAGTAGTTAACTGAAGTTGTTTTAAAACTTGATAACGACTAGGTGTAACTCCAGGCAAAAGAGACAGATGTTTTTGAGTTTGAGCAACACCATGACAACTACTATACCAAGTACAAAGACTACACTTTTGACGGGAAATAAATACTTCAGGCTCTTGACGTTTTTGCAACATTTCAATTAATTCAGCGACGACTTCCCACATCTGCTGAATTCGCGCTGATAAATTCACTTTATATAATCCCTTTTTTCGCAAAATCAACCAAGCTGTTTCCGGCCAAACTTCTTGAATACTTGCTAATATTTGTGCTTGAAAAGCAGAGACTATTTGATACTCTAATTTCGGACGTTTGCTTAACTTAATATTTGTCGGGATATAAACCCAATCACCAAAGCGAGAATATCCAGGCTGTTTAATTAATAAATCTGGATAACTGACAAAATTAATTGATTGATAATTGTCATTTTTTGGGATATTTTCTCCAGGAGGATTTTGTCTCAAATCTCTTGGCAGGTAACTCAAATCTGGTGCTAAATTTGACCTGAAGAAATTAGAAGATTGGCAAATAATTAATACTCCACGATAAATAACATCAGTACCTGCTGCCATTAAAGCTTCTGTAGCTTTTCCCCCCGCGATTATATCTCGATGAGGATAGTCTGGCTTTTGATAATTATAATTATTGATGATGGTTGCTCGAAATTCTGAACTATCTTTAATTAATTTCAGTAGAAAATCACTAGGTAAATCTTGTTGTGTCAAATCCCCATAAATATCTAAAAATGCTTTTCGATTACAGCGTTGATAAGAAAGTAGTTGAGAGTCAATTATAAACATTACTGGTTTAGTTAGTGAGAAAGATTTTACTCCAAATATATGGAAGTATAAATTGCTATAATTTACCTAAATTCTACAGTAGACTCCCAGTATAATTATTTAATATAATTATTTTAAAATATTTTTGTAGTAAGATGAATGTCAAGTTTAATTTCCATTGCTCTTGCTAAACGGCTGTCAATCTACCTAATATTTTTAGGCTATTAGGCTAAGTAAGTAGGTGGGTATAAATAAACGTTTCGTACCGAATGCTGCGCAAAAAAACGAAAAATCTGAATAATCAACAAGCCAGAAGCCTGTTTTGAAGAATTTTTCACCGTTTTGAATTTCCATCATTATTTTACGAATAATAAAACTTAAGTGCCTAGGCAAAATTAATTACATATTCTGTTCCTAAATGAACGAGCACTTTTTTGAGATATTGAAGTAAGCTGTTCCAGTTATAGTTAAGCCCCTACTTCAATCCATTCATAGCATGATAAATTTCCATAATCTTTCAATTATATTTTGTGAATGGTGAGTAGGTCGGCAACCAAAAGATTTCTAATTTTTTTGACTTCCATTCTTCTCATTTCTTCAGTATGCGCTCGCTCGTATGAATCGAAGCTTGCTCCATAATGACTACAGTTTTTTTGGACAAATTCTGACTGAATTTATCCAAAAATTTAATCACTACTTCACTATTAATATATCCCTTGACTATTTCGTAAAATAATTTGTTTTTACGATTCATTAATCCCAGAATATTTACTAGTTTACTTTGACAAGTTTTACAAGTTATTATTTTTCCCTTCTCTTGCCATCTATAGGGAATATATGGTTTCAAAGAAAACCCACTTTTCTCTAAATATCTTCAATCAATTTCTCCTGTTTTTTTTGGATTTTTTAGTTCTTCTTGCCTAGGAAATTTTACCGAATAATTAAGGTTTAAAGCCTCTCCTTTAAAGGAGAAACAAGCGGTCGCCCGGCGGAGCTTCCCGAAGGGTGGGATGGCGAGGAGACCTCGCCATATCCAATCGACCAAGAGAGAAAAAATTTTCCTTTTCTTCAATCTTCTTCCTTTTAGGGATAGGTAATTATCAATTATCAATTATCAATTATTGAACTCGCGCTTCCCATCGATCGGGGGTTTTACTCATACCTCTTTTCATCCTCTTCCATCTCATATCTAGCTTTTTTATAATTCTTTTAATTGTGTCTTTACTCACATTTATTTACCAATTTTTTTGAATTTTATTTGGAATTATCTTTAGTACTGTTGGTTCCGATTTCACCCATTCTTGAAAGCCTAGCTCCTCCCCTGGAGGCACTTGTTTTGTTAGCCATGAGTTTCATTTAGGTTTTCTGCCTCTTCCGGTTTGATTATAGAGTCCTAATATTCCTTGCTCTTCCCATCTAGTTAACCAATTAAAAATTGTTTTTCTACTGAAAGTAAATATTTTCATTAATTCCTTGAACGGAAATCCTTGACTGCTCAATATTATACATAGAGCTGCTGTCTCTGACTTGAGGACAATTACTATGGCGACTCATTCTTTCTAAAAGCTTTCTACTCTCTGGATTTAAGTCTAAACATAAATCTCATAATCTCATAAATATGTATTTTGTTTTTATACAAAACATTCCTTTACTAAATATGTGTAATTAATTTTGCACACCGACTTACCTACTTAAAACTAGTATCAACTTCCTTGTGGTACTCTTAAATTCAGAGAAAAAAGCTTTAACAGTAGTCAACTTATTAGCTAGAAATTCAGATAAATGGAGCAGTATTTTTGATTTGATATGTGTACTTAAGTTTTTAGGAATTATTTAAAAAAGTATATAATTCCATTCAGGGAGTAGTATATAAACATATCTAAAATAGTAATAGTAACCCACCCTAGTAGGGTGACACAGCTAAAGTAGTATAATAAATTTTGCAGAAAAGCCTTAATTTACAAAGCATTAGGCAATTTTTATCAAGGATAATTTTAGCTGTGTAACTCTACTAAAAAAATAAACATTTGAGACAAAGTATGTTTAATCGGTGGGTGAGTAAAGTCCAGCTCCACTAAAATCCTACTTTATTTATAATATTTTATTTGATTTAATCTAGGTAAGTTAATTTAACAATTCCGATCAAAATGTTAAAAAAAACACCAAACCAATCTCCAACCCGCCAGCTCACAGTACTTTATATTGCCGGACTTAGTGTAATTGCTGGATTATTGATAGTTGAACAAATTCTAGTAGAAAAATCCCTAAAATATCAGTTTACCAGTTCTAGGGTAATTAACATTGCAGGTCGTCAACGAATGCTTAGTCAAAGGCTAAGTAAAGCATCATTAGCTCTACAGTTTAGCTCCAATTCAGAAGTAAAAAAACAACGTCAAGAGGAACTACAATCTGTTATCCAGTTATTCCAACGCTCCCATGAAGGGCTACAAAAGGGCAATTCAGAGTTAGGATTACCGACCAATAATAATAGTCCTAAAGTTAAACAAATGTTCGCTGAGATGGAAGAGTACTATCAACCAATGGTTAAAGCAGCTAAAGATTTGCTAGTAACCATAAACTCACAATCAGCAAATACAGATATTAGCCCTTTTGTCAATACCATTCTGGAGAATGAGGCCTATTTTCTGCCACAGATGAATCAAATTGTTTTCCAATATGATGCGGAGGCCCAACAACAGGTTAGGCAAACCAGACAACTCGAAAATTTTTTACTCATTCTTGCCATATTACTACTGCTGTCAGAGGGGTTATTTGTATTTCAACCAGCAGTCAACCAGCTTAAAGTTTATATTGAAGAATTAGCAAAATCTCAGAAAAAAACAGCCAAAATGGCTACAGAATTAGAAGAAAAAAATCTCGAACTAAATACAGCTTTAAAAGATGCCCAATCTGTGGCCAGGCTGAAATCAGAATTTGTGGCCAATATGAGTCATGAAATTCGTACCCCAATGAATGGGGTAATAGGTATGACGGGTTTGCTATTAGAAACTAATCTCGACTCCCAACAACGAGACTTTGTGGAAATTGTTCGTAAAAGTGGCGACTCCCTGCTGACGATTATTAACGATATTTTGGATTTCTCAAAAATAGATGCTGATAAGCTAGAGTTAGAAAATCAAGCTTTTGACCTTCGAGAATGTGTAGAATCTTGTTTGGATTTGCTAGTTCCTCAAGCTACAGATAAAGGATTAGACTTAGCCTATATTATGGATGAGCATATCCCTTCTACTATTGTGGGTGATATAACTCGCTTGCGTCAAATTCTAGTTAACTTGATTAGCAATGGAGTAAAATTTACCCAAACAGGAGAAGTGGTAATAAATGTCAGTGCACAGAAAATTGAAGACGAAGCAGATTCTCAAATTCCCACCTATGAAATCTATTTTGCGGTTAGAGACACTGGTATTGGTATCCCAGCAGAAGGGTTGCAACGTCTTTTCAAAGCTTTTTCTCAGGTAGATTCCTCGACTACTCGTAGATATGGGGGTACAGGTTTGGGGTTAGCGATCAGTCAGCGACTATGTGAAATGATGGGTGGGCAAATGTGGGCAGAAAGTAGAGGGAATGTGGCAGGAAATCCTAAAGTTGTGAGTCCAAATAATTTAGTTTCTACAAAATATGCTGATGTTGGTGCAACATTTTACTTTACAATATTAGCCTCAACAGCTCCCAGTACACCTAAAATTCATCAAAATTCTCAACCTAAACTTGCTGGCAAACGAATATTAGTAGTTGATGATAATCCGACTAATCGACTGATTTTGCGAATTCAATCCCAACGATGGGAGATGATTTGTACAGAAGTAGATAGTGCGGCAAAAGCTTTAGAGTTACTAGGTCGGGGAGAGAGGTTTGACCTGGCAATTTTGGATATGCAGATGCCAGAAATGGATGGTTTGACTCTGGCTGGTGAAATTCGTCAGTTTCCTGAATTCAAAACACTGCCATTGGTGATGTTGACTTCCATAGGTTACCCCATAGGAAATAATGCCAAGGCAAATTTACAAGCTTGTCTAAATAAACCAATTAAACCTTCTCAATTGTATGATGTACTGATGCAGATTTTGGCTAATCAGGAAGTTAAGATTAAAAATCGAGTTCAGGTTAATATTGATAGTAATTTGGCAAAACAACTGCCTTTAAGAATTTTAGTAGTTGAAGATAATGCGGTGAATCAAAAGGTAGCATTGTCGATCTTAGGGCGGATGGGTTATCGCGCTGATGTGGTTAGTAATGGTATTGAAGCTTTGATGGCTTTGGAGCAAATACCTTATAATTTGGTGTTTATGGATGTACAAATGCCCGAAATGGGAGGTTTGGAGGCAACAAAACATATTTGTGACAAGTATGGAAAGGGGTTGGAGAGAAGACCGGCGATCGTGGCAATGACTGCAGGGGCGATGGATGGCGATCGCGATGTTTGTTTAAAGGCAGGTATGGATGATTATATTAGTAAGCCAGTTAAGGTGGAGGCTTTACAGGGTGCTTTGAAACGTTGGGGCAAAATAATTCTTGGTAAAGAAGAAGCAGATGTGCCAGAGGCAAACACTGATATTACTGTGACATATCCGCCACTAGAGTCAGAGATAGTTTCTGGTGATTCTTCGGTGGATTTGCAAATGCTCAGACAGATGCGTGAAGAATTGCAGATAGATGGAGAAGCAGATGTGTTAACAGACCTGATTGATATTTTTCTGGAAGATACTCCCGAACAGTTAGCAGCTATTAAAAAAGCTATTAATGATTTTGAAATGGAAGCCTTAAGACTTGCAGCTCATAGTTTGAAGGGAAGTTGTAGAAATTTGGGCGTTGTAGATATGAGTGATATTTGCGCAGCTATTGAGGAGAAAGCTAAATTTGGTTTGATAGTTGAAGCAGATCGACTTTTAACTCAATTGGAGAATGAGTTTGTCAGGGTACAGTCGGCTTTGATAAAAATGCGAATTTAGGCAATAGCAAAAAATAAATTATCCAATTCTTGAATTCTCCCTATCCCTAATCCCCACTCCCTACTCCTGACTCCCGGCTCCCCTAAATTCAGTGCCGTGAGATATTTTTTACTTAAAAATCTCTTACGTTAATCTTTCTGGTATAACTTCAAAGCACTAAACTTGCCAATTTATCCCGATCATTTCTATTAACCAGATTTAGGCAATAGCAAAAAATCAACTATTCAATTGTTCAATTCTCCAGACTTCAGACTCCCGGCTCCCCGTGCGTTGAGTGCCGTGAGATATTTTTTACTTAAAAATCCCTTACGTTAATCTTTCTGGTATAATCTCAAAGCACTAAACTTTCCAATTTATCCTTATCATTTCCATGAATCAGAATAACTCCCAACGGTCAAATTATCGACAAAAATTTCCGGCTTTAGCTAATAAAAATTATTTTAATTATGGCGGTCAGGGGCCGATGCCTGAAGTATCTTTACAGGCAATTTATCAGTCTTATCAAGAAGTACAAAAATCCGGACCTTTTTCCGGAAAAGTTGCTGTTTGGGTAGACCGAGAAACTGCTTTAATTCGGGGAGCGATCGCTGCTGAGTTAGGGGTTTCTCCAGATACTATTACTTTGACTGAAGATGTTACTGTAGGTTGTAATATTCCGCTGTGGGGAATTGATTGGCAGCCAGGAGACCATGTATTACTTTCTGACTGCGAACATCCGGGAATTATTGCTACGGTTGATGAGATTCAACGACGTTTTAAAATCGAGGTTTCTACTTGCCCGTTGATGGAAACTTTGAATGATGGAAATCCTGTAGAAGTTATTGCTAAAAATTTACGTGAAAATACTAAATTATTAGTAATTAGTCATATTTTATGGAATACAGGTCAGGTTTTACCTTTAAAAGAAATTGTCAATGTATGTCATAATTCGTCTAAATCTCAAGTAAAAGTCTTAGTAGATGCTGCTCAGTCAGTGGGAGTTTTGCCTTTAAATTTAGCTGAAACTGAGGTAGATTTTTATGCTTTTACAGGTCATAAATGGTGGTGTGGACCCGAAGGATTAGGAGGGCTTTATGTTAGTTCTAATGCCAGGAAAGATTTAAGTCCTACTTTTATTGGTTGGCGTGGTGTTACTAAAGATAAAAGAGGTAAACCTACTGGTTGGCAACCTGATGGAAGGCGTTATGAAATAGCGACTTCTGCTTATCCTTTATATCGAGGTTTACGAGAGGCGATTTCTCTACATCATCAGTGGGGAAATGCTGAAGAAAGATATGCAAATATTCAAGAATTAAGTGGTTATTTATGGGAAAAATTAAGGAAAATTTCTGAGATTAATTGTTTACGCACTGCTTCACCAAAAGCAGGTTTAGTTTCTTTTCAGCTAACTAATGGTAAGCCTCATAAACAGTTAGTTGAATATTTAGAAACACAGGAGATTATGGTACGAACTATTCTTGACCCAGATTGTGTGCGAGCTTGCGTTCATTATTTTAGTTCAGAGGCAGAAATTGATAAGTTAGTGGCAGAAATTAAAGCTTTTATTTAAAGTAGGTAGTAGGTGATAAGTAATAAGTTTTAGGTAAGGAAAAACTGTCATCAAACTTTCTTTAGCTAGGAGATAAAACTAAGCGACCTACCACTTTGCTGCATTTGCTAAATATTGTGTGTGAAGTAAGAGAAAAAAATAGTAAAAAATAACTCATCACCTACTTTTGACATTTCATAAACCCATAAACCCTAGGGATAATTCCTGGAAAGTGGAGTATTCGGTCCGAAATTATCCCTACTATTTCAATGATTAAGTAGCAAATTTTTGAGACTTGTGTATTATTACCTCAAACCAAGCTATTTCCAGAAGATGTTAAGGGATAAATCATCGGTTTTAGGTAAGGGCTATTTCATTCTCAAGTGTGCCATGTTATGTATTTACAAAAATACGTTATTTCGAGCTTGAGACAATTTATCTTTCGCTATCTGAAAGTAAGTAAATTCATTGCTAAAATCTAGAATGAAATGACCCTGGTTTTAGGTAAGGAAAAACTGTCATCAAACTTTCTTTAGCTAGGAGATAAAACTAAGCGATCTACCACTTTGCTACATTTGCTAAATATTGTGTGTGAAGTAAGAGAAAAAAATAGTAAAAAATAACTCATCACCTACTTTTGACATTTCATAAACGAATAAACCCTAGGGATAATTCCTGGAAAGTGGAGTATTCGGTCCGAAATTATCCCTACTATTTCAATGATGAAGTAGCAAATTTTTGAGACTGGTGTATTATTACCTCAAACCAAGCTATTTACAGAAGATGTTAAAGGATAAGTAATAGGTTTTAGGTAAGGGAAAACTGTAATTAAACTTTCTTGAGCTAGGAGGTCAAACTAAGCGACCTACCACTTTGCTGCATTTGCTAAACATTGGGTGTGAAGTAAGGGAAAAAACAGTAAAAAATAACTCATCACCTACTTTTGACATTTCATAAACGAATCAACCCTAGGGATAATTTCTGAATTACTATAATATTAAGCACCTACACAAAATTGATTACCTAATCTAATTTCCAGTAACCCTTGCAGTAAAAAGGTTTCTGTTTTGAAAAATGTGTAATTAATTTTGTTTACCTCCTTATAGCGGTTTTCATATAGATAGACTACAGTCGCCAAAGCATTTTTCTACTCCCTACTCCCTGCTCCCTAAGCAAAAAGAATTTTGTAGTCTACTAATCATAAAAAGCGCTGTAATTAATATATAGCAATCGGGAATCATATGTGAGAATTTTATTGCTTCAGTGTTTCCCTATTCCCTAAAAATCTAGCTGGGATATCTCACAAATCAAATAAGATTGCTATATATAGCATTTCCCATACTGATGAGGTACAAAATTTGCTGGTTTTAGGTGGTAGGTGGTAGGTGGTAGGTGGTAGGTGAAGTGGTGAAAATTATTTATTTGTTTCTGTGTTTACCAAGCGA
>JBARXI010000314.1:0-4912 GCA_049647275.1 Microcoleaceae cyanobacterium | reverse complement strand
TTTTAAGGCATCGACGTAATTCCCAACTCTTGACTGACTTTAAAGCATTTTTCCTGGCAAAAAATGTCTAAGTACCACTATCAATCTTACTCCGATCCGAATTTCATACCTTATTTCACCAATGCCGGAAAAACATTCTAATGCTAAACCTGGACTTTTGCTATGGTATAACCGAGTATCAGATGGAGAGTTTCAAAACTTTAATGATTTACGGCAAACCTTTCCTTCCGCAGACTTAGTTGGCAATTTTACTGTCTTCAACATTGGAGGAAATAATTATCGACTAATTACTTACATTGATTACGAAGACAAAATAATTTTTATTCGTGCCGTACTAACGCACTCCGAATACGATAAGGAAAATTGGAAAAATGACAACTGGTTTCAAAACTCCTAACAATTATTATATAGAATTAATTACCACATTCCCCCCTCGCCCCATAACTAACGAAGATGAATTAATAGCTACTCAAAATCGGATTAATTCGATTTTAGATCAAGGTTCCCTCACAAAAGACGATCGCGATTATCTAAAAGTGTTAGGAATATTAGTCTACGAATATGAAGAAAAACACGAACCAATTCCTACTATTCGTGGTGTCGAACTCCTGAACGCTTTATTAGAAGAATCTCAACTTTCTCCTCAAGATTTAATTCCTATTTTGGGCAATGAATCTATTATTTTAGAAGTATTGAATGGAAACTACAAACTTTCAGAAAATCAAATTCAAAAGCTTGGTGATTTTTTCCAGATTTCTCCATCTTTATTTATAGATATTGCATAATGGAAAAAGTTGTACCAATTTCATAAAATATTGCTACAGTCATTTGATATGGTAGTGGGAATTTAGAGATTAATACTGTAACTACCTTTTTTGAATTTGGTATTATATCAAGTTATCAAAGTGTAGGTTGGGTTGATGTTAAGGAAACCAAAAAAAATAGGTATCTGTTGGGTTGCGCTATTAATAAAATTTTAGAAGAGAGTATTTTGTAATTATTAGTAGCGATCGCTTAAATATTATAAAATTAGATCCTAACATCATACAGCTCTCAAAAATAAGTATAGGGACGTTCCATAGAACATCCCTACAAAGATCGAGATTTATCTAAACTATTTTAAATCTACTCCCTAATTACCTGATTTGGAAATTATCTTCACTAATAGTAGGAGCGCCATCAAGAATTGCAAACTGATTCATCTCACCATCACTATTATAGAATAAACCGCCAGATGCTTCACTGTAGATAATGAAAGCATTAGAGCTATCTGCAGCATCATCATCGGCAACTATGGCAAAATCACTATCAACACTGAAGCCATTTCCAGCAGCACTGTCAAGAGCGGTAAAAGTTGACTTATCAAAAAGAATTAGGTCTCGCTGCTGAAACTCCAGAATAGTATCAACACCCAAATCATCTGAGTCGAATGCTTCATTAGTATTGTAAATAAAGCGATCGATACTAGCTCCACCAGTCATAGTATCGTCTCCGGGGCCACCATTAAGGCGATCGCGACCAATACCACCATTTAGCACATCATCACCATCACCACCAAACAAGCGATCGAAACCGGGGCGACCTTCAAGAATATCATCACCATCTTGACCATAGAGGAAGTCGCGACCATTGTTACCAACTATTGAGTCGTCGCCATCACTACCTGCTAGAGTATCACCGCCAGCAAATCCAACAATAGTATCGTCACCAGTTCCACCATTGAGCACCTCTCCTTGGGAACTACCTTCAATTAATTGGTCATCCTCAATAGCTACAGGGATATCTTCAATAACGATTTGCTCTGTTTGGTTATCTGCATCAACAACATACCCGTCTCCAGGTTGCAACTCAATAGTTGTGGTTTCGTCATCTTCTGCTTCATCATCAGCAAGAGTTGTCCAAGTAACAGTTGCTGTAGTTGCACCTGCATCGATAGTAATGGCAGAACGTGCCAGTTCATCGCCTACTGCATCGATGTCTTCTAGATTAGAAGCATTAGTTAACTCAGGAGGAAATTCTAGATCGCCAAAAGCATTATCAGAATCTGTTTCTGACCAAATTACTCGTAAACCTTCCTCTGGTGCTGGTTCACTTAAGTTAAAAGTTAGGGTATATTGGTCTGCGTTTTCACTGACGGTTTCAGGTGAAACGTTAATACCTACTGTAATATCTTCTCCGGGTGCTCCCAGTCTTTCATCTAAATTTAACGATTCGTCTAACTCCAACTGGATGATTTCATTATTATCAATATCCGGCCCCCGACCAATAGAGAAAGGATAGTTATTGTCATTGGCAACCAGAATAGTATCTTCATCAATAACTAATAGACATCTCCAGAAAAGAGGGAACAGGGAACAGGGAACAGGGAACAGGGATAAAGAATTGATAATTTATGGATAAGAATTGATTTTATTTTTTATTCTTGGAGATGTCTATTACATCCTCAATAGTCACAAAAGGAAAATCAAAGTCTGTGCTGCCGTCACCGTTAAGGTCGTTGGGGTCATCAATATCAAGTAAGTCTACGACTTCTTCTTTCTCAACAAAACCTTCCTCATCAATTTCAGAAAGATCAATCTTAAAGATTTTCTTGAATTGAGCTGTATCCCCTTGACCGCCATCCCTTTCTATGACTAAGAATTCGTTGTCATTGATGGGAGTAAAATCACCAATAGCATGACCAGCAACATCTGTGGGGTAGAAACCGACTAGACCTTCAAAAGAGCTAGATGCAGGATTAAATTCATATATCCGCAGAGCATTATCTGGATCGCCAACAACTGCACCTTCTAATAAAGGATAGAAAGTTTGGCGATCGGGGCTGAATGCCATACCCTCATAACCACGGGAAGTGCGTATATTTGGTTCATCAATAAATTGCTCTACAACTATACTGCCAGTGGCAGGAAAGTCAGTAAAGAAACCATCTGCACCAATTTCGATGAGTTGTTCAAATTCTTCTCCTGAAGTCTGGGGTGTACCGTCTTCGGTCAGAGTTAGAAAACGTTCTTCATCTCGCAAAGTATAAGGATGAACTTGTAAACCACCAGCATGAGCATCATCGATAAAGGAGGTAATTTCCCCTGTTAACTGGGAGGTAATTTCTGCTTCCCCATCTCCATTACCATCGACTGGAGTATCTAAAGAGTCGCGCAACAAAATGTTATTTTTCCAGGGTCCCGCACCTTCTGCATACAGCTCGCCGATCGCTGCCAAAAATTCGGCACTGTCGAGGTCGCTATAAACTGTATTGGCAGAGAGGGGAGTTTCGACTGCATCCAGGAAGTCTTGACCGTAGATAGCTGCTAAGTTGTTACCTTCAGCGACATTAAAACGGATATCGAAAGGGAAAGAGAAACCATTATCAGGGTTAGCTCCAACAGTCGTATTTCCATAAAGTTGAACTAAAGGAATATCGCCGAGACCAGCATTATCGAGCAACCCTTGTAGATCAATTAAGTTAGCAAACTCAAACGACTGAATAAAAATACGGTCAGGGTCGGTGAAACCTGTGTTTTGCAGGGTTTGAATTAATGGCTCTTCTAAAGATAAATTCTGCTCGTCGAAAAAGGTAGGATGCTTAGTTTCGGGATAAATACCAACTTCAAACCCGAACTCTTCCATTTCTTGTACTAACTCAATAACTTCCTCGAAAGTGGGAATTTCAAACTCACCATTAAAAGATTGGTCGCGGAAGTCACGAGATTGAACGGCGCGTAGTTGTTTGATTTCTGCCAGGGTAAAGTCTTCAGCAAAGTAAGCAGTAGTTTCTACACCATCAAGAATTTTCGTGGTCTGGCGATCGGGGAATACTTCAGCGACATTAGTAGTATCGTCCAGGATGGGTTCGTGCCTGGCAATAAGTACGCCATCGGAAGTAGTTACCAGGTCTGGCTCAATGAAGTCTGCGCCTTGCACGATCGCTAAACGATATGCTTCTAAGGTATGCTCTGGGAAGTCACCACTTGCTCCACGGTGTCCGATAACTATTGGTGCGCTACCGTCGAGAGTATTGAAATTATTGAGGTTAGGGTTTTGGGGCGCTTGTACTTCGTCAGCAACAACAGCATCCCGAACAGGAACTCCTGTCCGTGCGAAGTCTGTAAAAAAGCCATCTGCACCAATGTCTATTAGTTGCTCGAATTCTGCTCCTGGAGTTTGAGGTGTACCGTCTTCAGTTAGAGTGAGAAAACGTTCTTCATCACGCAAAGTATAAGGGTGAACTTGTAAACCTGCATCGTGAGCATCATCAATAAAGGAGGTAATTTCTCCTGTCAACTGAGAAGTAATTTCTGCTTCCCCATCCCCATCTCCATCAACTGGAGTTTCTAAAGACTCGCGCAACAGAATATTGTTTTTCCAAGGTCCTGCACCTTCTGCGTATAACTCGCCGATCGCTTCTAGAAATTCTGCACTGTCGAGGTCGCTATAAACTGTATTGCCAGAGAGTGGAGCTTCGACTGCATCTAGGAAGTCTTGACCGTAGATATCGACTAAATTATTACCTTCAGCAACATTAAACCGGATGTCGAAGGGGAAAGAGAAGCCATTTTCCGGATTAGCTCCTGCAGTTGTATTTCCATATAGTTGAACTAAAGGAATATTACCCAGACCTGCATTGTCGAGCAATTCTTGTAGGTCGATTAAGTTAGCAAACTCAAACGACTGAATAAAAATGCGGTCGGGGTCGGTGAAACCTGTATTTTGCAGGGTTTGAATTAATGGCTCTTCTAAAGATAAATTCTGTTCGTCAAAAAATGTCGGGTGTTTGGTTTCAGGATAGATGCCTACTTCAACGCCTGTTTCTGCTTCTACTTTTTGGACGAGTTCGATAACTTCTTGGAATGTGGGAATCTCGAAAAGTCCATCAAAAGCGGGGTCGCGGAAGTCACGAGATTGTACGGCGCGCAGT